>NZ_JARGEF010000566.1:0-527 GCF_033794725.1 Streptomyces sp. ID05-39B
TATTTTATTTTTTTGTTTTCTTTTTTGTTCTTTTTTTTTTTTTGAAACAAAAACCGGGCATCGGGATTTATTGCCGTCTCGTGGGCCTTGAGATTTGTATAAGAGACAGGCGTCAGGGCCACGGCCAGTGAGGCCGCCGCCCTCACCCTCCTGGCCCTCACCCCGGCGGCGGCCTCACTGGCCGTGGCCCTGACGCTGCGTCCACGGGACACCCGCCTGGCGGCGAACTCCCGAGGCACCGGCCTGGCCCTGCGCCGCTTCACCACCACGACGAAGCTCCAGGAGACATTCGGCGCCTACGGGAGGTTCGGCGCCCGGCAGTCCAGGTCCGGCGCCGCCGAGCCGTCCGGCGAAGGCGACACCCGGCCCGCCCCTCACACCGCGGCCCTGAGTACCGCAGGGGCGGCACTGGTGGGCGCGGGCCGCACCGCGCCGGCGCCGGGCAGCGGCTCCACCCACATCCTGGCCCCGGCCGACGGCCCCCGCGAAGCCGTGCTCGACCCGCCGGACACCACCCCGCCCGACCC
>NZ_JARGEF010000567.1:0-507 GCF_033794725.1 Streptomyces sp. ID05-39B
TTGCTCTGTTCCTGGGGGGCGGGGAGTGGTTATAAGGGACGGGTGTCGTGCCGCCGCGCGCGTCCGGCAGAAGGGCGTCTGGCGGAAGGGCGTCCGTGGGGATGGCCGACCTCCCGGGCTCCACGGTCCGATGTGACTGGTGAGGTACGGGAGTTGAGTGACCGGGCGCGGCGGACCGCAAAGGTGCGGTCGGTGTGCGGCGGGGTGAGACCGGAGCCGTACCGCCGGGCACGGCCGCGCGCTGCACGGCGGAGCGCGTCGGGGGTCCCTGCGACGCCGGTACGCCGGCCGACCGGGGTACGTCGGCCATGGCCGGCCTCGCCCCGGCCGGCGGGGTCGGCGTGCCGGGAGCGGGTACGTCGGCGGGCCGTGGGCCGACGGGGTTTGCCGGGGGCAGGGGCGCGCGAGGCGGCTTCGTGGAGCCGAGGGGAGAACGCTGCACGCTCGGCGTGCCGCCGGGGCGGCCGCTCGCGGGACGGGGCCCGGCACCGGCGGGGGGCGTGACAC
>NZ_JARGEF010000057.1:0-37177 GCF_033794725.1 Streptomyces sp. ID05-39B
CTCCCACCCGAACTCCTCGCCACCACCGACCTGTTGGTGCCCAACGAGCACGAGGCGGCCGCGCTCACCGGCCGCACCGACCCGCGCGAGGCCGCCCTCGCCCTCCTCGACACCGTCCCGGAGGTCGTCGTCACCCTCGGCGCGGCGGGCAGCCTGTACGCGGCCCGCGGCGCCGAACCCGTGACCGTCCCGGCCCCACGGGTGACCGCCGTGGACTCCACGGGCGCGGGCGACACCTTCGTCGGAGCTCTCGCGGTGGCCCTCGGCGAGGAACGTCCCGTCCGCGAGGCCCTGTCCTGGGCCGCCGCCGCGGCGGCGCTCTCCGTCCAACGGCCGGGCGCCTCCGCGTCGATGCCCTACCGCTCCGAGATCGAGAAGCAGTACACGTCATGACCGGGACGAACGGCACCCCCACCCCCGACGCGCCCCTCGCCGGCCTGCGCGTCCTCGACCTGGCCACCCTCTTCGCCGGCCCCCTCGCCGCCACCATGCTCGGGGACTTCGGCGCCGAGGTCATCAAGATCGAACACCCGTCGAAACCGGACCCGTCCCGAGGCCACGGCCCCTCCAAGAACGGTGTCGGCCTGTGGTGGAAGCTCCTCGGCCGCAACAAGCGCGCGATCACCCTGAACCTGTCGAGGCCCGGCGGGCGCGCCACCCTGCTGCGCCTCGCCGCCACCGCCGACGTGATCATCGAGAACTTCCGCCCCGGCACCCTGGAGAAGTGGGACCTCGGCTGGGAGGAACTGTCGGCGGCCAACCCCCGGCTGGTCCTCACCCGTGTCACCGGCTTCGGCCAGTTCGGCCCGTACGCCCACCGCCCGGGCTTCGGCACCCTCGCCGAGGCGATGAGCGGCTTCGCCTCCATCACCGGCGAACCCGACGCGCCCCCGACCCTGCCGCCGTTCGGCCTCGCCGACTCGATCGCGGCCCTGGCCACGGCGTACGCCGTCATGACCGCGCTCGCCGCCCGCGACCGCACCGGCGAGGGTCAGGTCGTCGACATGGCGATCATCGAACCGATCCTGACCGTCCTCGGCCCGCAGCCCCTCTGGTACGACCAGCTCGGTTACGTCCAGGAGCGCACCGGGAACCGCTCCGCGAACAACGCCCCGCGCAACACCTACCGCACCGCCGACGGCACCTGGGTCGCCGTGTCGACCTCCGCCCAGTCGGTGGCCGAGCGTGTGATGCGGCTGGTCGGCCGCCCCGAGCTGATCGACGAGCCGTGGTTCGCGACGGGCGCCGGACGGGCCGCCCACACCGACGTCCTCGACACGGCGGTCGGCACCTGGATCGCCGCCCGCACCCGCACCGACGTCCTCGCCGCCTTCGAGAAGGCGGAAGCGGCCATCGCCCCCGTCCAGGACGTACGGGACGTGCTGGCCGACCCCCAGTACCAGGCCCTTGACACCGTCACCACGGTCGACGACCCGGAACTGGGCCCGATCCGCATGCAGAACGTCCTGTTCCGCCTCTCCGCCACCCCCGGCGCGATCCGCTGGGCCGGCCGCCCGCACGGCGCGGACACCGAGACGGTCCTGACCGAACTCGGCCTCACCCCGGCCGACCTGGCGGCCCTGCGCACGGAGGGCGCCCTGTGACCTTCCCGCTCACCTGGCTGTACGTCCCCGGCGACCGCCCGCACATCGTCGCCAAGGCCCTGGGCTGCGGGGCGGACGTCGTCGTGATCGACCTGGAGGACGCGGTCGCCCCCGACCGCAAGGAGTACGCCCGCGCGGCCACCGCCGAGCTGCTCTCCGAGGAACAGCCGGTACCGGTCCACGTCCGGGTCAACGCGCTGGACGGCCCCCTCGCCACCGCCGACCTCCGGGCCGTGGCCGCCCTTCCCGGCATCCACGGTCTCCGCCTCCCCAAGGTGACGTCGCCCGTCCAGATCACCCGGATCGCCACCCGCATCGCGGAGTACCGCCCGCGCCCGCTGTACGCCCTCCTCGAAACGGCCCTCGGCGTCGAACACGCCTACGCCATCGCCGCCGCACACCCCGATCTGCGCGGCATCTCCCTCGGCGAGTCCGATCTACGGGCCGACCTCGGCCTGCGCGCGGACGCCGGCCTCGACTGGTCCCGCTCCCGGGTGGTCGTCGCCGCGCGGGCGGCCGGCCTGGCCCCGCCGCCGCAGTCGGTCCACCCCGACATCCGCGACCTCGAAGGCCTGGCGTCCTCCTGCGCGCACGGCCGCAGCCTGGGCTTCCTGGGCCGGTCGGCGATCCACCCCCGCCAGCTCCCGATCATCGAACGGGCCTATCTGCCCACCCAGCGGGAGGTCGAGGAGGCGGAGACGATCGTCAAGGCCGCGGCGGCCGAGCCGGGCGCCCAGGCCCTGCCGGACGGCCGCTTCATCGACGCGGCGGTGGTGGCGACGGCCCAGCGGACACTGTCGCTGGCCCGCCGGACCTGACGGTCACACACGACGAGGGCGCCCGGAGACCCCGGGCGCCCTCGTCGTCGTGGAACCTGCCGTCAGCTCTTCTTGCCCGCCGATTCGGAAGCGGAAGCAGACTCCGACTCGGCCTCGGCCTCGGAATGGGCCTCGGCCTCGGATTCCGCCTCGGATTCGGATTCGGATTCGGATTCGGCGGGATCCTTGCCCTGCGCCGTGCCCTGGTCGTCCCCGTCCTCGGCGTCTTGCGCAGAGGTCCCCGTGGACTTGTCACCCTCGGCGTCGGCATCGGCGCCGTCCGTGGCGGAGCCGTCCGTGGCGGAGCCGTCCGCGCCGGGTTCCACCACGGTCTCCCGCCCCGGCCGCTTCTTCGCCGAGATCACGAGGTAGACCACGGCCAGCACGAACACGAACAGCGCGGTCCAGTTGTTCAGGCGCAGGCCGAGGATGTGGTGGGCGTCGTCGACGCGCAGGTACTCGATCCAGAAGCGACCGACGCAGTAGGCGGCGACGTACAGCGCGAACGCCCGGCCGTGGCCCAGCTGGAAGCGGCGGTCGGCCCAGATGACGAGAAGGGCGACACCGATGCACCACAGCGACTCGTACAGGAACGTCGGGTGGTAGTCACCCGGCACCCGGCCGTCCAGGGAGGACGTGATGCGCACGGCCCACGGCAGGTCGGTCTCCTTGCCGTACAGCTCCTGGTTGAACCAGTTGCCCCAGCGGCCGATCGCCTGCGCGAGGGCGATACCGGGTGCGATGGCGTCGGCGTAGGCGGGCAGCGGGATGCCCCGGCGGCGGCAGCCGATCCACGCGCCCACGGCGCCGAGGGCGATCGCGCCCCAGATACCGAGGCCGCCCTCCCAGATCTTGAAGGCGTCCACCCAGTCGCGGCCCTCGCTGAAGTACAGCTCGTAGTCCGTGATCACGTGGTAGAGCCGGCCGCCGACCAGACCGAAGGGCACGGCCCAGACGGAGATGTCGGCCACCGTGCCGGCCCTCCCGCCCCGGGCCAGCCAGCGCTTGTTGCCGAGCCAGACGGCGACGAAGACACCGATGATGATGCAGAACGCATAGCCTCGCAGCGGAATGGGTCCGAGGTGGATCACTCCGCGCGACGGGCTGGGAATGTAGGCAAGTTCCATGGCAGGGTCGACGCTACCGTGCCGGGCCGGGCCCACGACGGGCAGCCCGGCTACGGCTCCATAACGGGCCGCTGAGCGGGGCTCAGCCCTGGTCGGCCTCCTCCACCATCTTCTTCAGCTTGGCCGGCGTCATCGTCTGGTCCTGGTAGATGTTCTTGCCGTTGAACAGGACGGTAGGGGTGCCGGTGAAGCCGCCGCCGCGGAAGGCCTGGTTGGACTTGTCGACCCAGCTGTCGTGGGTGCCCTTCTCCACACAGGTGCGGAAGGCGGGCGTGAGGAGGCCGTCGACCTTGCCGGCGAGTTCGAAGAGCTTGTCGCGGTCCGCGTAGGCGTCGTCGGTCTCCTGCGGCTGGTTCTCGAACAGCACGTCGTGGTAGGCGGGGAACTTCCCGGCGTCCTGGGCACAGGCCGCGGCGTTGGCCGCCGTGCGGGAGCCGCTGCCGCCCATGTTGCCGTCGATGATGGTGGCCAGGTGGTACTCCACCTTGAGCTTTCCGGCGTCGGTCAGCTCATGGATCGTCGAGCGGTAGGTGTCCTCGAAGGACTTGCAGGCCGGGCAGCGGAAGTCCTCCCACACGGTGAGCGTGGAGGGGGCGCTCTCCTTTCCGACGGGGATCGCGAGGGCGTCCTTGCCCTGCGCGCCCGACGGCGCCACGACCGGGCCGGCGCTGTCACCGCCGTCGTCCTTGCCGGCGTTCGCCGCGACGATGCCGATGACCGCGGCCAGGCCCAGTACGCAGACGACGCTCGCGGCGACGATCAGTGTCCGGCGCCGCCGCTCCGCGGCCTTGTGCTTCTCACGCTCGACCGCCAGCCGCTCCCGGGCGGTGCGCTTCCTGTCACGATTCTTCTCGCTCACACCCCGGAAACGAACCGGGGAGGCGCCCAGCGCCTCCCCGGTCCCATGTCCACCCGTTCGAGTGACCGATTCTTTTCGTGCCGGGCCGCTACGCCTGTCCGCGCACGCCCTTCGCCAGCTCGCCCGCGAGCGCGCGCACGGCCTCGACGCCGGCCGCGTCGTCCGGGGCGTCGAGCATGCGCTTGACGAAGGCCGAACCGACGATCACTCCGTCGGCGAAGGCGGCGACCTCGGCGGCCTGCCGGGCGTCGGACACGCCGAGGCCGACGCAGACGGGCAGTCCGGTGCCGGTCGCGCGGGTGCGTTCGACCAGGTCCTGGGCCTGCGCGCCCACCGACTCGCGGGTGCCGGTGACCCCCATCAGCGAGGCCGCGTACACGAATCCGCTGCCCGCCTCGGTGATCGTGGCGAGCCGCGCGTCCTGGCTGCTCGGCGCCACGACGAAGACCGTCGCGAGGCCGTGCTTCTCGGCGTGCTCCCTCCACAGAGCCGACTCCTGCACGGGCAGGTCGGGCAGGATGCAGCCCGCCCCGCCCGCCTCGGCCAGCTCGGCGGTGAAGCGCTCGACACCGTAGCGGTCGATGGGGTTCCAGTACGTCATGACGAGGACCGGCTTCCCGGTGGCCTCGTACGACTCGCGGACCGTGCGCATGACGTCCGCGATCCGTACGCCGCCGCGCAGGGCGATGTCGTCGGCGGTCTGGATGACCGGGCCGTCGAGGACGGGGTCGCTGTGCGGCAGACCCACCTCGACGATGTCGGCGCCGCCGCCCAGAACGGCCTTGATCGCCTCGATGCCGCCGTCGACGGTCGGGAACCCGGCCGGAAGGTAGGCGATGAGGGCGGCGCGGCCCTCGGCCCTGGCCGCCGCGAGGGTGTCCGACAGCAGATGGATGTTGCCGCTCACTTGGCGTCCCCCTCGATCTCCGCGGTGGCTGCCGCGTCGGCGGCGACCTCGGCGTCGGTGTCGTACAGGCCGAAGTAGCGGGCGGCCGTGTCCATGTCCTTGTCGCCGCGGCCGGACAGGTTGATGACGATCAGCCCGTCCTTGCCCAGCTCCTTGCCGACCCCCAGGGCTCCGGCCAGCGCGTGCGCGCTCTCGATGGCCGGGATGATGCCCTCGGTGCGCGACAGCAGGCGCAGCGCCTGCATGGCGGCGTCGTCGGTGACCGCGCGGTACTCGGCGCGGCCGGTGTCCTTGAGGTAGGAGTGCTCGGGGCCGATGCCCGGGTAGTCCAGGCCGGCCGAGATGGAGTACGGCTCGGTGATCTGACCCTCGTCGTCCTGGAGGACGTAGGAGCGGGAGCCGTGCAGGATGCCGGGCTCGCCGGCCGTGAGGGTCGCGGCGTGCTCGCCGGTCTCGATGCCGTGACCGGCCGGCTCGCAGCCGATGAGGCGTACGCCGGTGTCCGGGATGAAGGCGTGGAAGAGGCCGATGGCGTTGGAGCCGCCGCCGACGCAGGCGACGGCCGCGTCGGGCAGGCGTCCGGCGCGCTCCAGGATCTGGCGGCGGGCCTCGACGCCGATGACGCGGTGGAAGTCGCGGACCATCGCCGGGAAGGGGTGCGGGCCGGCGACGGTGCCGAACAGGTAGTGGGTGCGGTCGACGTTGGCGACCCAGTCGCGGAAGGCCTCGTTGATGGCGTCCTTCAGCGTGCGGCTGCCGGACTTCACGGCGACGACCTCGGCGCCGAGCATGCGCATCCGGGCCACGTTGAGTGCCTGGCGCTGGGTGTCGATCTCACCCATGTAGATGGTGCATTCGAGGCCGAACAGCGCGCAGGCGGTGGCGGTGGCGACGCCGTGCTGGCCTGCGCCGGTCTCCGCGATGACCCGCGTCTTGCCCATGCGCTTGGTGAGCAGGGCCTGACCGAGCACGTTGTTGATCTTGTGCGAGCCGGTGTGGTTGAGGTCCTCGCGCTTGAGGAACACCCGGGCGCCACCGGCGTGTTCGGCGAACCGCGGCACCTCGGTGAGGGAGCTGGGCCGGCCGGTGTAGTGCACGAGCAGGTCGTCGAGTTCGCGGGCGAACTCGGGGTCCTGCCTCGCCTTGTCGTACTCGACGGCGACCTCGTCCACGGCGGCGACGAGGGCCTCCGGGATGAACTTGCCGCCGAAGGCGCCGAAGTAGCCGTCGGCGCTGGGGACGTGACCGTCCGGATCGGGAATGAAGAACTCGCTGGGCATGCGGAAACCTCACGGTGAGTTTGTGGAGAACACGGTTCGCCGTGGGGGCGGAGCTTGTCGGACGACCTCAGGCCGTGTGCGGCCGGTCGCGCCCATGCGGTGGAACCACATGGTCAGGCAGTGCCCCGCGCCCCTGAGGGGCGCGCTGCCATCGACGCCCGTTGACCTGTCCGGGCTCGGCTCCGATGACGTACCGCACCCTGCGCCCGTGCACCCTGCGGGCGGGCGCGCGGCAGCCACGGGGGCGGCAGCCGCGCGCGAGGCGGGCGTACCGGTCCGTGGCCGTGAGGGTGATCGGGGGCGTCATCGGTGCCAAGCCTAGCGGGCGGTCAGCCGCGGCCGTGCCGCAGTGCGGGATGTTCGCCCGCCGCGACCAGGTCGGCCACCGCCGTCCTGGGGTCACGGCCGGTGACGAGGGACTCGCCGACCAGGACCGCGTCGGCGCCGGCGTTGGCGTAGGCGATGAGGTCGTGCGGGCCCCGGACGCCGGACTCGGCGATCTTGACGAGGTGGTCGGGGATGTCGGGGGCGATCCGCTCGAACGTGCCCCGGTCCACCTCCAGGGTCTTGAGGTTGCGCGCGTTGACGCCGATCACCTTGGCGCCCGCGTCCACCGCGCGCTGGACCTCGTCCTCGTCGTGCACCTCGACGAGCGGGGTGAGTCCGATGGAGACGGCCCGCTCGATCAGCGACTCGAGGGCCGGCTGGTCGAGGGCGGCGACGATCAGCAGCACGAGGTCGGCGCCGTACGCGCGTGCCTCCCACAGCTGGTACGACGTGACGATGAAGTCCTTGCGCAGCACCGGAATGTCGACGCGCGCGCGGACCGCTTCGAGGTCGGCGAGCGAGCCGCCGAAGCGGCGCTGTTCGGTGAGGACGGAGATGACGGCTGCGCCGCCCGCCTCGTAGTCGGCGGCCAGGGCGGCCGGGTCGGCGATCGCGGCCAGCGCGCCCTTGGACGGGCTGGAGCGCTTGACCTCGCAGATGACCTTGACGCCGTCGCCCCTGAGCGCGGCGACCCCGTCCTTGGCGGCGGGGGCCTTGGCCGCGCGCTCCTTGAGCTCGTCGAGGCTGACGCGCGCCTGCCGCTCCGCGAGGTCGGCACGGACTCCGTCGATGATCTCGTCGAGCACACTCACGCGAGCGGCCCCCTTCCAGACGGTTGACAGTTCCAGCGACCAGAGAAATCGATGGTCACTGCGATGGTATCCGCAGGAGGGCCATCGCCTCACATCCGGCGGCGGGCGGTCCCAGTACCTGGACTTTCACCAAGTGATCAAGGGTGCAACCAGCCGCCGTACGGCAGGTTCCGGACAACCGTGAAGACCAGCAGCAGAGCGCCCAGCGTCCACAGCAGGACGGGGCCGGGATCGAGGCGTACCGGGCGGCCGCGCGCCACGCGGACCACCCAGACGGTCCACAGGACGGCGAAGACCGCGTAGCCCGCGACCGCCGTCGCGTTGGCGTGCAGGGCGCCCACCAGGTCACCGTGCGCGAAGGCGTGGGCGCTGCGCAGGCCGCCGCAGCCGGGACAGTAGAGGCCGGTGACCCTCAGCAGGGGGCAGACCGGGTAGTGACCGGGCTCGTTGGGGTCGACGGCGGCCACGTACGTGAAGGCGCCGACGACGGCCGCGAGAACCCCGGTGGGGACCGCGAGCCGGGCCGTGAGGGTTGCGGGAGCGGGCGGCGTCACGCTGTGGCTGTCGGCGTTCACGCCTCGCATTGTGCCCCGCGACGGCCACGCGCGGGTCGTCCGTGGGATCAGTGCTCGGCGACGGCCGGCTCGCGCACCGCCGTGACCTGGTGCGCCGGGTGGGTTTCCTTCGGCATGCCGAGGCCCATGGCACGCATGCCGGCGCCGACGACGCCGCCGAGGACGACGATCGCCATTCCGGCCCAGAAGCCGAGCGGCTCGGCCATCACCATGAACGCGCCCGCGACGCAGAAACCGATGAAGGCGATGATGACACCGGTCCAGGCGGCCGGGGTGTGTCCGTGGCTGCTGCCCGCCATGACTTGCTCCTCGTTGCTGTCTATGTGGCGTACGGGTCGTACGTGTGAGAGCCGGAGGCTCGTCGTCCATTGTCCCGTACGCGTACGGGTGCCAGGTGCGGGGGTCGGTTCCGTTGGAGTCTGGTTCACCACATCGGGAAACCGGACCCGCGCGCGGGTGTCAGGCCGGGCCCGTCCCGGTGGGGTCCTCACCGCGGTCCAGGGCCTTCCAGATGTCCTCGGGACGGTCGGGGTCGACGGCCGCGGCCCTGCGCCGGGGGCGGGGGGCGCCGTCGCGCTCGTAGCGGCCCGACATGGCCGGCCACAGCGGGCCGTAGCGCAGGGCGAGCAGGCCGGCCAGGAGGATCAGGGCGCCGCCCGCCGCGGCGGCGTAGGGCCAGGCCGTGTGCGTGAGGGAGGCGACGGTCGCGGAGGTGTCCCCGGAGGCCCTGGCGGCCTCGTCGTCGAGCGCGGAGCTGTCGGAGGCACCGAACAGCGAGGCCGCGACGATACCGGCGCCGGAGAGCGCGAGGAGGGCGGAGACCGCGAAGCGGCCCGCCCTGCGGACGGCGAAGACGGCGACGAGCGCGGCGAGGCCCACTATGGCGAGCGCCGCGGGAACACCCGTGACATCACTTCCCTTGGCGGTCAGGGGGAAGGCGCCGCCGGCCACCGTGGCCGTGCCCTGCGACCAGCGCTGCCGGGTCGCGAGCAGGACCAGTGCCGCGCCCAGCGCACCGAACATCAGGGCGAGCGCGAGGCTCCGGCGCCCGGACCGGGCGGGAGCGGCGGCTTCGGAACGGGGAGGAGGAACAGCAGTCACGTACTCCACTATCGCCTGAACCCCGGGCGAACCGGCACCCGGGGCGCACGTGACACTTGTCCTACTGCGCTGCGGCCTCCCGCGCGCGCCGCTCCGACCGCGCGTGACGTGCCCCTACTTCGCCAGTCGGTTGGCCGTGTGGACCGCGCGCAGCACGGCCGCCGCCTTGTTGCGGCACTCCTGGTCCTCGGCGGCCGGGTCGGAGTCCGCGACGATGCCGGCGCCGGCCTGGACGTAGGCGGTGCCGTCGCGCAGCAGGGCGGTGCGGATGGCGATGGCCGTGTCGGAGTCGCCGGCGAAGTCCAGGTAGCCGACGCAGCCGCCGTACAGGCCGCGGCGGGAGGGCTCCAGCTCGTCGATGATCTGCATGGCGCGGGGCTTGGGGGCGCCGGAGAGGGTGCCGGCCGGGAAGCAGGCGGTGAGGACGTCGAAGGCGGTGCGGCCCGGCGCGACCCGGCCCGTGACCGTCGAGACGATGTGCATGACGTGGGAGTACCGCTCGACGGACATGAAGTCGACGACCTCGACGGAGCCGGGCTCGCAGACCCGCCCCAGGTCGTTGCGCCCCAGGTCGACGAGCATGAGGTGCTCGGCGCGCTCCTTGGGGTCGGCGAGCAGCTCGTCGGCGAGGGCCTGGTCCTCCTGCGGGGTGGCCCCGCGGTGCCGGGTGCCGGCGATGGGGTGCACCATGGCCCGCCCGTCCTCGACCTTGACCAGGGCCTCCGGGGAGGAGCCCACGACGTCGAAGCCGTCGAAGCGGAACAGGTACATGTACGGCGAGGGGTTGGTGGCCCGCAGGACCCGGTAGACGTCCAGCGCGCTCGCCGTGCAGGGCGTCTCGAAGCGCTGGGAGGGCACGACCTGGAAGGCCTCACCCGCGCGGATGCGCTCCTTGACGTCCTCGACGGCCCGCTGGAAGTCGGGGCCGCCCCACAGTGCCGTGTACGCGGGGAGTTCGGAGGGCGGCAGGACGGCGGGCGGCTGGGCCACCGCGCGCGAGAGATCCGCCTCCATGGCGTCCAGGCGGGCGACGGCGTCCGCGTAGGCCTCGTCCACGCCCGTGTCGAGGTCGTTGTGGTTGATCGCGTTGGCGATCAGCAGGACCGAGCCCTCCCAGTGGTCCATCACGGCGAGGTCGCTGGTGAGGAGCATGGTCAGCTCCGGCAGCTTCAGGTCGTCGCGCTCGCCGGGGCCGATCTTCTCCAGGCGGCGGACGATGTCGTAGCCGAGGTAGCCGACCATGCCGCCGGTGAAGGGCGGCATGCCCTCCTGGTGGGGGGTGTGCAGGGCCTCGATGGTGGCGCGCAGGGCGGCCAGCGGGTCACCCTCGTCGGGGACGCCGACGGGCGGGGTGCCCAGCCAGTGGGCCTGTCCGTCGCGTGCGGTGAGCGTGGCGGCGGAGCGGACGCCGACGAAGGAGTACCGGGACCAGGAACGGCCGTTCTCCGCGGACTCCAGCAGGAACGTGCCCGTGCGCTCGGCGGCGAGCTTGCGGTAGAGCGCGACCGGGGTGTCGCCGTCTGCGAGGAGCTTGCGGGTGACCGGAATGACGCGGCGGTCGGTGGCCAGCTTGCGGAACGTCTCGAGGTCCATGGCGGCTGACCTTACTGATCCGAGGCGGGTACGCCGGAATCGGCGTCCTTGAGGAGCACGTCGGCGTCGAAGCAGGTCCGGGCGCCGGTGTGGCAGGCGGCGCCGACCTGGTCGACCTGGACCAGCACGGTGTCGGCGTCGCAGTCCAGGGCGACCGACCTGACCCACTGGAAGTGGCCGGAGGTGTCTCCCTTGACCCAGTACTCGTGGCGGCTGCGCGACCAGTAGGTGCACCGGCCGGTCGTCAGGGTGCGGTGCAGCGCCTCGTCGTCCATCCAGCCGAGCATGAGCACCTCACCGGTGTCGTACTGCTGGGCGATGGCGGGCAGGAGGCCGTCGGGGCTGCGCTTGAGGCGCGCGGCGATCTCCGGGTCGAGGCCGCTGGTCTGGGGCGTGCTGGTCATGGGGCCATTGTGCCGCGCGGCGGTGACACTCCCGGGCCCGCGTCCACTGTGCGGACCCGCCGGGCGGTCGTAGGCTGGCCGCATGTCGACTTTCGCCAAGCGTGAACGGCTCCTTCTCGCCGACCTGTTGGAAACGGCGGGCCCCGAGGCGCCGACTCTCTGTGAGGGCTGGCGGACCCGCGACCTCGCCGCGCACGTGGTGGTGCGCGAGCGCCGGCCCGACGCGGCCGGGGGCCTGCTCGTCAAGCAGCTCGCGTCGCGGCTGGACAAGGCGATGGAGGAGTTCACCGCCAAGCCGTACGAGGAGCTGATCCAGCTCATCCGTACCGGCCCGCCACGGTTCTCACCCTTCCAGCTCAAGCAGCTCGACGAGGCGTCGAACATCATCGAGTTCTACGTCCACGGTGAGGACGTCCGCCGGGCCCGGCCCGACTGGACGCCCCGCGAGCTGGACCCCGTCTTCCAGGACGCCCTGTGGTCGCGTCTGGAGCGCACGGCCCGGCTGACCGGCCGCGGTACGCCGACCGGACTGGTGCTGCGGCGCCCGGACGGCCGTACGGCGGTCGCCAACCGCGGTACGCCGGTCGTCACGGCGACGGGCGAACCGTCCGAGCTGCTGCTCCTCCTGTACGGCCGGGGCGGCGCCGCCAAGGTGGATCTGGCCGGCGAGGAGGAGGCCATCACCACACTGCGCGGCGGCAAGCAGCTCGGCATCTGAGAGGACGCCCGGTGATCAAGGTCGCGATGACCAGCGTGTACGTCGACGACGTGGCCAGGGCCCACGCCTTCTACACCGACGTCCTCGGCTTCGAGACCCGCATGCACATGAACGTGGGCGGCGGCACGCTGTTCGTCACCGTGGGCGCGGCCGAGGGCGCCCAGCCGGACCTCCAGCTCCTGCTGGAGCCCGGCCAGGGCCCGATCGCCGAGCCCTACCGGGCGGCCCTGCGGATGGCCGGCCTGCCCTGCATCGTGTTCTCCGTGACCGACCTCCGGGCGGAGTACCAGCGCCTGAGCGCCCTCGGCGTCCACTTCGCCCAGAAACCCCAGAAACAGGGCCCGATGTACCTGGCCATCCTGGACGACACGGTGGGCAACTGGGTCCAGCTGACCCAGATGAAGGGCTAGGTCAATCCCTTTTCGTCCACGAGGTGAGCCCCGGTCACCTGGTGACCGGGGCCTACCTCGACGCCAAAAGGTTCAGCGCACCGGGTGGCCTGCCTCGCGGAGTGCGGTCTTGACCTCGCCGATGCGCAGGTCGCCGAAGTGGAACACCGAGGCGGCCAGGACCGCGTCCGCGCCCGACTCGACGGCCGGGGAGAAGTCGGCCAGCTTGCCGGCGCCGCCCGAGGCGATCACCGGGACCGTCACGTGCTTGCGGACGGCGGCGATCATCTCCAGGTCGTAGCCGTCCTTGGTGCCGTCCGCGTCCATCGAGTTGAGCAGGATCTCGCCCGCGCCCAGTTCGGCGGCCCGGTGGGCCCACTCGACGGCGTCGATGCCGGTGCCGCGACGGCCGCCGTGGGTGGTGACCTCGAAGGAGCCCGACTCGGTCCTGCGGGCGTCCACCGACAGGACCAGCACCTGGCTGCCGAAGCGCTCGGCGATCTCCTTGATCAGCTCCGGGCGGGCGATCGCGGCCGTGTTGACCCCGACCTTGTCGGCGCCGGCCCGCAGCAGCTTGTCCACGTCCTCGGGGGCGCGCACCCCGCCGCCGACGGTGAGCGGGATGAACACCTGCTCGGCCGTGCGACGCACCACGTCGTACGTGGTCTCGCGGTTGCCCGAGGAGGCGGTGATGTCCAGGAACGTCAGCTCGTCGGCGCCCTCGGCGTCGTACACCTTGGCCATCTCGACGGGGTCGCCCGCGTCGCGCAGGTTCTGGAAGTTGACGCCCTTGACGACCCGGCCGTTGTCCACGTCCAGGCAGGGGATGACTCGGACCGCCAGGGTCATGAATCCACGGCTCCTCTATGTCCTTTGCACGTATGTCCGCTGAATGCTTCGAGTTCCACGGAGACCAGGACCCGCGGATCGACGAACCCCTCCACGATCAGCAGGGTCGCGACAGGGCGCACGGTGTCGAAGAGTTCCTTGTGGGCCCGGCCCACCTCGTCGAGGTCCCGTGCGTGCGCCAGGTGCATCCGGGTCCTGATCACCGAGCCGGGTCCCAGACCGAACCCGGCGATCGCCTCCAGGGCGCTGGTGAAGGCCACCTTGGCCTGTTCGTAGGGGTCGCCCTCCCCGTGCAGCACGCTGCCCTTGAAGGACGTCGTGCCCGCCACCAGCACCAGGTCACCGGCCGCGACGGCACGCGCGAAGCCGAACGTCTCCTCCCAGGGACTTCCGCTCTGCGCGCGCCGTACGGCTTCGGACGTCATGACGCCACAGCCTCCAGGGCCTGTTCCAGGGTGAACGCCTTCGCGTACAGCGCCTTCCCGACGATGGAGCCCTCGACACCGAGGGGCACCAGCTCGGCGATGGCGCGCAGGTCGTCGAGGGAGGACACGCCGCCCGAGGCCACGACCGGCCGGTCCGTCGCGGCGCACACGTTGCGCAGCAGCTCCAGGTTCGGGCCCTGGAGGGTGCCGTCCTTGGCGATGTCGGTGACGACGTACCGCGCGCAGCCCTCCTTGTTCAGGCGCTCCAGCGTCTCGTAGAGGTCGCCGCCGTCCCGGGTCCAGCCGCGGCCGCGCAGGGTGGTGCCGCGTACGTCGAGACCGACGGCGATCTTGTCGCCGTGCTCGGCGATGACCTTGGCGACCCACTCGGGGGTCTCCAGGGCGGCCGTGCCCAGGTTGACGCGGGTGCAGCCGGTGGCGAGGGCGGCGGCGAGGGTGTCGTCGTCGCGGATGCCGCCGGACAGCTCCACCTTGATGTCCATGGCGCCCGCGACCTCGGCGATCAGCGCGCGGTTGTCGCCGGTGCCGAAGGCGGCGTCGAGGTCGACCAGGTGCAGCCACTCGGCGCCCGAGCGCTGCCAGGCGAGGGCCGCCTCCAGGGGCGAACCGTAAGAGGTTTCCGTCCCCGACTCGCCGTGCACGAGCCGGACGGCCTGGCCGTCGCGGACGTCGACGGCGGGGAGGAGTTCGAGCTTGCTCACAGGGTTCCGATCCAGTTGGTGAGGAGCTGGGCTCCGGCGTCGCCGGACTTCTCGGGGTGGAACTGGGTGGCCCACAGCGGTCCGTTCTCCACGGCGGCCACGAACGGCTTGCCGTGCGTCGACCAGGTCACCGTGGGGGCCTGCATCGCCGGGTTCTGTACGTCGAAGGACCAGTCCTGGACGGCGTAGGAGTGCACGAAGTAGAAGCGCGCGTCCGGTTCCAGACCGGCGAACAGGCGGGAGCCCGCCGGGGCGTCCACGGTGTTCCAGCCCATGTGGGGCACGATCTCGGCCTGGAGCGGCTCGACCGCGCCGGGCCACTCGTCGAGTCCCTCGGTCTCCACACCGTGCTCGATGCCACGGGCGAAGAGGATCTGCATGCCGACGCAGATACCCATCACCGGGCGGCCGCCGGACAGCCGGCGGTCGATGATCCAGTCCCCGCGCGCCTCCCGCAGGCCCTTCATGCAGGCGGCGAAGGCGCCGACGCCCGGCACGAGCAGCCCGTCGGCGTTCATCGCCCTGTCGAAGTCGCGCGTTATCTCGACGTCGGCCCCGGTGCGCGCGAGGGCGCGCTCGGCGGAGCGGACATTGCCGAAGCCGTAGTCGAAGACCACGACCTTCTTCGATGCGGCGGTCAATTCCACACCTCCAGCCTCATCACACCCGCGACCAGACACATCGCGGCACCGATGGAGAGGAGCACGACGAGGCTCCTCGGCATGTCCTGCTTGACGAACGAGTAGATGCCGCCGGCCAGGAAGAGGCCGACGACGATCAGGATGGTGGACAGGCCGGTCACAGCGCGCCCTTCGTGGAGGGGAGGATGCCGGCCGCGCGCGGGTCGCGCTCGCAGGCGTAGCGCAGGGCTCGGGCCAGCGCCTTGAACTGGCACTCCACGATGTGGTGCGCGTTGCGCCCGTAGGGCACGTGCACGTGCAGCGCGATCTGGGCCTGGGCGACGAAGGACTCCAGGATGTGCCGGGTCATCGTGGTGTCGTACTCGCCGATCATCGGCGCCATCTTCTCGGGCTCGGTGTGCACGAGGTAGGGGCGGCCGGACAGGTCGACGGTGACCTGGGCGAGGGACTCGTCCAGCGGGACCGTGCAGTTGCCGAAGCGGTAGATGCCCACCTTGTCGCCGAGGGCCTGCTTGAAGGCGGCGCCCAGCGCGAGGGCGGTGTCCTCGATGGTGTGGTGGGAGTCGATGTGCAGGTCGCCGTCGGTCTTCACGGTCAGGTCGAACAGACCGTGCCGGCCGAGCTGGTCGAGCATGTGGTCGTAGAAGCCGACACCGGTCGCCACGTCGACCTTGCCGGTGCCGTCGAGATTGATCTCGACCAGGACGGACGTCTCCTTGGTCGTGCGCTCCACGCGTCCGACACGGCTCATGAACCCTGCTCCTTCTTGATCTCACGGACCGCGTCGAGGAACGCGTCGTTCTCTTCGGGGGTCCCGGCGGTGACCCGAAGCCACCCCGGTACACCGTTGTCACGGACCAGGACGCCCCGGTCGAGGATCTTGCCCCACATGGCGTGGGCGTCCTCGAACCGGCCGAACTGGACGAAGTTGGCGTCGGAGGCGGTCACCTCGTAGCCGGCCGCCAGCAGCTCGCTCACCAGCCGGTCCCGTTCCGTCTTGAGCTGCTCGACGTAACTGAGCAGGGTGCCGGTGTGTTCCAGGGCGGCCAGGGCGGTCGCCTGGGTGACGGCCGACAGGTGGTACGGCAGCCGGACCAGCTGGACGGCGTCCACGACCGCCGGGTGGGCGGCGAGGTAGCCGAGGCGCAGGCCGGCCGCGCCGAAAGCCTTCGACATCGTCCGCGAGACGACGAGATTCGGCCGACCTTCGAGCAGCGGCAGCAGCGAGGTGCCATGACTGAACTCGATGTACGCCTCGTCCACGATCACCATGGACGGCTTCGCGGCCTGCGCGGCCTGGTACAGCGCGAGAACCGTCTCGGCCGGGACGGCGCTGCCGGTGGGGTTGTTGGGCGTGGTGATGAAGACGACGTCCGGCCGGTGCTCCGCGACGGCCTTCTCGGCTGCCGGGAGGTCGATGGTGAAGTCCTCGTGGCGCGGCCCGGAGATCCATCCGGTGCCTGTGCCACGCGCGATGAGGCCGTGCATCGAGTACGACGGCTCGAAGCCGATGGCCGTACGGCCCGGTCCGCCGAAGGTCTGGAGCAGTTGCTGGATGACCTCGTTGGAGCCGTTGGCGGCCCAGACGTTCGCCGGGGCGATCTCGTACCCGGAGGTGTCCGTCAGGTACGCGGCGAGCCGGGTACGCAGCTCGACGGCGTCGCGGTCGGGGTAACGGTTGAGGTCGCGGGCGGCCTCGCGGACGCGCTCGGTGATCCGCTCGACCAGCGCCTCGGGCAGCGGGTAGGGGTTCTCGTTGGTGTTGAGCCGGACCGGCACGTCCAGCTGGGGCGCGCCGTAGGGGGACTTGCCTCGCAGCTCGTCCCGTACGGGGAGATCGTCGATGCCGGTCACTTGGTCCCCGGAACCTTCCAGTCGAACCTTGCCTTGATCGCCGCGCCGTGCGCGGGCAGGTCCTCCGCCTCCGCCAGCGTGACCACGTGATGCGCGACGTCGGCCAGCGCGTCCTTCGTGTAGTCGACGATGTGGATGCCGCGCAGGAAGGACTGGACGGACAGGCCGGAGGAGTGGCAGGCGCAGCCGCCGGTGGGCAGCACGTGGTTGGACCCGGCTGCGTAGTCGCCGAGGGACACGGGTGCCCAGGGTCCGACGAAGACCGCGCCCGCGTTGCGCACCCGGTCGGCGACCGCGGCGGCGTCGGCGGTCTGGATCTCCAGGTGCTCGGCGCCGTAGGCGTCGACCACGCGCAGGCCCTCGTCGATGCCGTCGACGAGGACGGTCGCGGACTGCCTGCCCTTGAGGGCCGGGACGATCCGGTCGTCGATGTGCTTGGTGGCCGCGACCTGCGCCTCCAGCTCCTTGTCGACGGCGTCCGCCAGCTCGGCGGAGTCGGTGACCAGGACGGCGGCGGCCAGCGGATCGTGCTCGGCCTGGCTGATCAGGTCGGCGGCGACGTGGACGGGGTCGGCGGTGGAGTCGGCCAGGACGGCGATCTCGGTCGGGCCGGCCTCGGCGTCGATGCCGATCTTGCCGGTGAAGTAGCGCTTGGCGGCGGCGACCCAGATGTTCCCGGGGCCGGTGACCATGTTGGCGGGCGGGCAGGACTCGGTGCCGTACGCGAACATCGCGACGGCGGTGGCGCCGCCGGCCGCGTACACCTCGTCGACGCCGAGCAGCGCGCACGCGGCGAGGATCGTCGGGTGCGGCAGTCCGCCGAAGTCGGCCTGGGCCGGAGAGGCGAGCGCGATCGACTCGACGCCGGCCTCCTGGGCCGGGACCACGTTCATGATCACCGAGGACGGGTAGACCGACCGTCCGCCGGGCGCGTACAGCCCGACCCGGTCGACCGGAACCCACTTCTCGGTCACGGAACCGCCGGGTACGACCTGTGTCGTGTGATGCGTGCGGCGCTGCTCGCGGTGGACGAGACGGGCGCGGCGGATGGACTCCTCCAGGGCCGCGCGCACGGCCGGGTCGAGTTCGGCGAGGGCGCGGCTGAGGGCCTCGGCCGGGACCCGGACCCGGTCGAGCCGGACGCCGTCGAACTTCTCGGCGAAGTCGATCAGTGCCGCGTCGCCCCGATGATGCACGGCCTCGCAGATCGGACGCACCTTCTCGAGGGCGGCCGAGACGTCGAAGTCGGCTCGGGGCAGCAGGTCGCGCAGGGCGGGGCCTTCGGGGAGGGCGTCGCCGCGCAGATCGATTCGGGCCAGCGAGAGATTTTGCAGCACGTGGTCAATTCTCTCAGACCGGAATCGGAGGCCGTCCGCGCGTATCAATGGCTGATACAGAACGTGGCCGGAAACGGAAGATCTCCCTCACGGCTAGCGTTCGGGGCGTCACTCACCGGGCATGAACAGGTGTGCGAAACGTGTGCGCGAGCGAAGGGACCGAAACAGCGTGACGGAAGGGGCCGGCATTCACGCCGGGGACCTGCCGGACGACCTGACCGCCGCCGAGGCCGGCATGTGGCAGGCCTTCCGCAACGGCAGCGTGTACGACCTCAGCAGCGGGGACACCGTCGTCGACGACCCGCACGGCGGGCATCCCTGGGGCCAGGCCCGCACGGTACGGGCCCGGATCGTGGCCTGGCTGCTGCTGGACGGGCCGCCCGCGCTGGCCGGCCGGGTGTCCTCGCTCAAACTGGTCGGCGTGCAGCTCAGCGGCAGCCTCGACCTGGCGGGCGGCACGGTCGAGCCGTACGTCGAGATGAAGCGCTGCCGCTTCGAGCGGGACGTGCTGCTGCCCGAGGCGCGGGTGACGACGCTGCGCATGGTGGACTGCTCGGTGCCGCGGCTGGAGGCGGCCCGGCTCCAGACCGAGGGCGATCTGCACCTGCCCCGCTGCCGCTTCCACAACGGCGTCCGGCTCACCGACGCGCACATCGGCACCGACCTGATGCTCAACATGGCGATCGTCTACCGCGACCGCACCGGCCGCTCGATCGCCGCGGACGGCCTGACCGTCGGCCAGGACCTCCAGGCCGAGATGCTGGAGTCGCACGGCGAACTGCGGCTGCGCAGCGCCAAGATCGGGGTCTCGCTGAGCCTGCGCGGGGCCCGGCTGACCAACCCGTACACCCGGTTCGCGCTGAACGCGCCCCAGCTGACCGTGGAACGCTCCCTGTACATGACCCCGGCCGGCCTCGGCGGCCAGTCGCTGAGCGGCACGACGCCCGCCCACGGGACCCGTGTCCAGCGCTTCGAGTGCCGCGGCGGGGTCCGCCTGGACGACGGGCGGTTCGGGGACGCCGTCGACCTGGAGCGGGCCCGGTTCACCTTCACGGACGAGCAGGAGCTGTCGCTGCGCCGGGTGCAGACGCCCGAGCTGCGCTTCCTCGGGGAGAGACCGCAGCGCGGCAAGGTGGTGCTGTCCGGGGCGCGGGTGGTCAACCTGGTGGACCGCTCGGAGGCCTGGCCGGGCCCCGGCAACCTGCACATGGGCGGTTTCGCGTACGAGAACCTGGTGCCGCAGGGCCCGTTCCCGCTGGCCGAGCGGCTGGGCTGGGTGGCCGCGGCGACCGCCGAGTACAACCCGGAGCCGTACGAGCGGCTGGCGGCGGTGCTGCGGGCCGGCGGGGAGGACGAGGACGCCCGCGAGGTGCTGCTCGCCAAGCAGCGCAGACGCCGCGAGACGCTGCCGCCGGCCGCGAAGCTCTGGGGGTACGTGCAGGACTGGGCGGTGGCCTACGGCTACCGGCCGGGCCGGGCTGCCGTGTGGATGGCGGTGCTGTGGGCGGCGAGTTCCCTGGCGTTCCGGCACGCGGAGCATCCGCCCGTCAGCCGCGACGGGCACCCGCCCTGGAATCCGGCGCTGTTCGCCCTCGACCTGCTGCTGCCCGTCATCGACCTGGGCCAGGGGGGCCAGTGGCGGCTGCAGGGCGGCTGGCAGTGGGTGCAGACGGCGATGATCCTGCTGGGCTGGATCCTGGCCACGACGGTGGCCGCGGGAGCGACCCGGCTGCTGCGCCGCGGCTGACGGGCGGCGCGGTCCGGTGGCCGTCAGCGGGGGCCCTGCGGCCGCCCGTGGGGCCTGTGAGAGCGTCCGTGCGGCTACCCGGCCAAGTCCCTCTGCGTGGCCGTCTGCGTGGCCATCCGCGGCCGACACGACCAAAAGGTGACCTCCGGAACCGGAACGCTCACCTTTTGCCTCCCCTTGACCCGGCGGCGTACAACTTTCCAGAGGTTCGCCACATCCCCTGGCGCATCGCCGACCCTCCGCTTTTCAATGGCAAAACCATGGCTCTGCTGCCCCCCTTCATCCGCGCCGGCCGGACGCCCGCGTCCCGGCGCGCGCGGACCGCCGCCGCCCTGCTGGCCCGCGAGGAGGGCGCCACGCGCTTCGCCGAGTCAGGCCCGGACATCGCCCGCTCCGACCACTTCCGGGCCGGCAGCGTCACCAAGACCTTCCTCGCGACGGTCGTGCTCCAACTGGCCTCCGAACAGCGACTGTCGCTGTCCGACCCGGTCGAGAGATACCTGCCCGGTCTGGTGCGGGGAGCCGGCAACGACGGGCGCGCGCTGACCCTTCGTTCCCTGCTGACCCACACCAGCGGCCTGTACGACTTCGCCCGGGAAACGGGCGGCAACCGCCCCGTCACCCCTCTTCAAGCCGTCCGTGTCGCACTCACCCACCCTCCGGCCGACCTAGGCCGCTACACCTACTCCAACACCAACTACGTCCTGCTCGGCCTGGTCGTCGAACAGGTCACCGGCCGCTCCTACGCCACGGAGGCCGAGCGCCGCATCCTCGATCCGCTCGCTCTGAACGGCACCTCCTTCCCCGGGTCCCGCACCGCTCTGCCCTCCCCGCACGGCCGCGCCTACGGCACGGACGGAACCGACGTCACCGAACTCGACCCGCGTGTGGCCGGGGCCGCGGGCGAGCTGGTGACGACGCTCGCCGACCTGAACCGCTTCTACTCAGCCCTCCTGAGCGGCGAGCTGCTCCCCTCGCGCCGGCTGCACGAGATGCTCGACACCCGCACCGCACACGGCTCGTACGGCCTGGGGCTGATTCCGGCGAGGCTGCCCTGCGGAGTGACCGTGTGGGGTCACAACGGCCGGATCTCGGGCAGCTACGTGCGCACCGCGGCCACCGTCGACGGCCGCCATGTCCTCACCTTCCGCGTGAACACGACGGCGATGGCGGACCCCGGCCTCGAACCGGCCCTGCTCGCCGCCGAGTTCTGCCCTCGCACCCCTTCCAACGAGCCGCTTCCGAACGGAGATCCCGACCCACGACACTCGTTCGAGTGAAGCAGCGGGCGAGCGAGCGGAGGCCGTCCAGCCGAGGCAGCCCAAAGCACGACGGGCCTCACACCCCACGAGGCGGTGCGGGCTTCACACCCACGACCGCGGCGCCACCACAGCGGCTCACAGCGGCGGGCTTCACGCCCACGACCGAGGCGCCTCACAACACCTGACAGCCTCGGCATCACCCCGCCCCCCGACCTCACAACTCCCGCAACCCACCCGACCTCACTGCGGCACGATGTCCGGCGCCCCCAGCCGCGCCGCGTCCGCCGTCAGGTCGTCGGGCTGCCGCTGCGACTCCCGCTCGGCCTCCACCCGCTTCTCGTAGTGCCGCACCTCGCGCTCGATCTGGTCCTTGTCCCAGCCCAGGACCGGCGCCATGAGTTCCGCCGCCTCGCGGGCGCTGCGGGTGCCGCGGTCGAAGGTCTCGATGGAGATGCGGGTCCGCCGGGTCAGCGCGTCGTCCAGATGCCGCGCCCCCTCGTGCGATGCGGCGTAGACGATCTCGGCGCGCAGATAGTCGTCGGCCGCCCGGAGCGGCTCACCGAGTGTGGGGTCGTCGGCGATGAGGTCGAGGAGTTCCTCGGCCATCGAGCCGTACCGGTTCAGCAGATGCTCGACGCGCACCACGTGCAGCCCGGTCCGGCCGGCGATGCGCGCTCGCGCGTTCCACAGTGCCCGGTAGCCCTCCGCGCCCAGCAGCGGCACGTCCTCGGTGACGCACTCGGCGACCCGCAGGTCGAGCCCGTGGACGGCCGCGTCGACGGCGTCCTTGGCCATCACCCGGTACGTCGTGTACTTGCCGCCCGCCACGACGACCAGCCCCGGTACGGGATGGGCGACGGTGTGCTCCCGGGACAGTTTGCTGGTGGCGTCCGACTCGCCGGCGAGCAGCGGACGGAGTCCGGCGTAGACGCCCTCGACGTCGTCGCGGGTGAGCGGCACCGCCAGGACGGAGTTCACGTGCTCCAGCAGGTAGTCGATGTCGGCGCTGGAGGCGGCCGGGTGGGCCTTGTCGAGGTCCCAGTCGGTGTCGGTGGTACCGACGATCCAGTGCCGGCCCCACGGGATGACGAACAGCACGGACTTCTCGGTGCGCAGGATCAGGCCCGTGGAGGAGTGGATGCGGTCCTTGGGCACGACGAGGTGGATGCCCTTGGAGGCACGGACGTGGAACTGTCCCCGCTCCCCCACCATCGCCTGCGTGTCGTCGGTCCACACTCCCGTGGCGTTGACGACCTGACGGGCGCGGATCTCGTACTCCCCGCCCCCTTCGGCGTCCCGTACGCGCGCGCCCACGACCCGTTCGCCCTCGCGCAGGAAGTTCGTCACACGCGCGCGGTTGGCGACCTTCGCGCCGTACGCCGCCGCCGTGCGCACCAGGGTGGCGACATAGCGGGCGTCGTCCATCTGGGCGTCGTAGTACTGGAGCGCGCCGACGAGCGCGTCCTTCTTCAAGGCGGGCGCGACCCGCAAGGCGTGACGGCGGCTCAGGTGACGGTGGGTCGGCAGGCCCCGGCCGTGCGCGCGGGCCATCGACATGGCGTCGTAGAGGGCGACGCCCGAACCGGCGTACAGCCGCTCCC
Organism: Streptomyces sp. ID05-39B; assembly: GCF_033794725.1. NCBI lineage: Bacteria > Bacillati > Actinomycetota > Actinomycetes > Kitasatosporales > Streptomycetaceae > Streptomyces > Streptomyces sp. ID05-39B. The sequence continues at coordinate 22,953 of NZ_JARGEF010000057.1, forward strand.
AGCCCTTGTGCTGAAGCGGATACAGGAACGGCACGGGCTTGACCAGGTGCGGTGCCAGCCGCTCCAGCAGCAGTCCGCGTTCCTTCAGCGCCTCGCGGACGAGGACGAAGTCGAGCATCTCCAGATAGCGCAGGCCGCCGTGAATCAGCTTGCTGGACCTGCTCGATGTGCCCGACGCCCAGTCCCGTGCCTCGACCAGCCCCGTGGACAGGCCGCGGGTGACGGCGTCGAGGGCGGTACCCGCGCCGACCACCCCGCCTCCCACGACCAGCACGTCCAGCTCGCGCTCGGCCATCGCCGCAAGTGACTCGGCTCGCTGCGCCGGCCCCAGTGTCGCTGTCCTCACCGCTGCCTCCCGCTGTAGGTCGCGCCGGCCGCGCCTTTCAGGACGAGGCCCGGCCCGTATCCCCCATGCCCCAATGGTGACCGTCTTGCCCGAGTTCAGCCACCACGCGCCCCCACCCTGTGGACAACTCCCACGGAACCACGGAACCGCAGCCGGCTCGCATCGGCCGACCGGAAAACACAACCGATCAATCCCGCAAATCGGTCATATTTACTCCTAGTCTGACATTGCGCTCGCCCGTCCTGTCCACCGGGCTTGCGCACCTGTCCCGCTTCGGTTACTGGGAAGGACGGCCCACGCCATGCCCGCAGATCTCGCCGTCATCGGACTCGGCCCGCTCGGCCTGCCCCTGGCCCAGGCCGCCGTGGCCGCCGGCATCCCCACACTCGGCTACCGCACCGGACCCGAGCCGGGCTCCCTCAGCCCCGCGGAGCTGCGCCGGATGCTCTCGGGGGGTTTCCGGCCCGCGACCAACCCGGCCGAGCTGGGCCGCGTGCGCACCGCCGTCATCTGCGCCCCCACCCCGCGCGACGCGGAAGGCGGGCTCGACCTGAGCCAGGTGGAGGCCGCCGCCCGCACCCTCGCCGGACACCTGCGCCCGCACACCACCGTCATCCTGGAGTCGCCCGTACCTCCGGGGACGACCGAGGAGTTCCTGCGACCGCTCCTGGAGGAGATGTCCGGCCTGCGCGCGGGCCGCGACTTCCACCTCGCGTACTCCCCCAGCAGGGTCGACCCCGGCCGCCGCGACTTCACGCCCGTCAACACACCGAAGGTCATCGGCGGCCTCACCCCCGCCTGCACCGAGTCCGCCGCCGCCTTCTACGGCCGCCTCACCGACAAGGTGGTACGCGCGCGTGGCCTCAGGGAAGCCGAGACCGTGACGCTCCTGGAGACCAACTTCCGGCACGTCAACATGGCCCTCGTCAACGAGATGGCCGTCCTCTGCAACGACCTGGGCGTGGACCTCTGGGACGTCATCCGGTGCGCCGAGACCAAGCCGTTCGGCTTCCAGGCCTTCCGCCCCGGCCCCGGCGTCGGCGGCCACTCCGTGCCCCTGGACCGCACCGGCCACCCCGGCAGCCCGCTGCGCATGGTGGAACTCGCCCAGCAGGTCAACAGCCGCATGCCGCGCTACGTCGTCCAGCGCGCGGCCACGCTCCTCAACGAGCACGGCAAGTCGGCCCGGGGCGCGCGCGTGCTGCTGCTCGGCGTCACCTACAAGGCCGACCTCGCCGACCAGCAGGGCACCCCCGCCCAGGAGATCGCGATCCGCCTGATGGAACTCGGCGCGGCCGTCAGCTACCACGACCCGCACGTCCCGTCCTGGAGCGTCCTCGACCGCCCGGTCCCCCGCGCCGACTCCCTGTACGAGGCCGCCGCCGACGCCGACCTGACGATCCTGCTCCAGCAGCACCGCACATACGACCTCCAGGGCCTCTCGGTGAAGGCACAGCTGCTGCTCGACACGCGGGGGGCTACGCCGACCGGGGCGGCGCACCGGTTGTGAGACGGGGCGCACGACACCGCCCCGGGCTCCGGAGGCTGGTGGCGTACGGCACGGCTCGCCGGTAACGTACGAACGGGTGGAGCCCACCGCAGAGGCCACTGCGGCAGGCACCTGATGGTTCACGGAGTGTCCGCCCCTAGTGTGCTTGGGGACGGCCGCTCACCACCCGAAAATAGGTGGTGCCCACCGCAGAGGCCACTGCGGCAGGCACCTGATGGTTCACGGAGTGTCCGCCCCTACTGTGCTTGGGGACGGCCGCTCACCATCCGAAAAGCCGCAAGATCCACCTCCTCCGGCACTGCACCGTCCGAAGACGGAGTCGGTCCCAGCGGGTGGGCTTGCGGTGGCGTCCCATGGGCGCCCCCTCACGCGTCCGGGCATGCGAAAGGGGCCGGTCACCTCACCTGGGTGAGCTGACCGGCCCCTGCCGAAGTCCTGCGAACTACCGCCCGGCTACCGCCGGTGCACCGAGTCCGCCACCGTCACCTCGACCCGCTGGAACTCCTTGAGTTCGCTGTAACCGGTGGTGGACATCGCGCGGCGCAGGGCGCCGAAGAAGTTCATCGAGCCGTCCGGCGTGTGGGACGGGCCGGCGAGGACCTCCTCGATGGTGCCGACCGTGCCGAGGTCGACCTTCTGGCCGCGCGGCAGCTCCTCGTTGACGGCCTCCATGCCCCAGTGGTGGCCGCGGCCGGGCGCGTCGGTCGCCCGCGCGAGCGGGGAGCCCATCATCACCGCGTCGGCGCCGCAGGCGACGGCCTTGGGCAGGTCGCCGGACCAGCCGACACCGCCGTCCGCGATCACGTGCACGTACCGGCCGCCGGACTCGTCCATGTAGTCGCGGCGGGCGGCGGCGACATCGGCCACCGCCGTCGCCATCGGGACCTGGATGCCGAGCACGTTGCGGGTGGTGTGCGCCGCGCCGCCGCCGAAGCCGACGAGGACGCCCGCCGCACCGGTACGCATCAGGTGCAGGGCCGCCGTATAGGTGGCGCAGCCACCGACGATCACCGGGACGTCGAGTTCGTAGATGAACTGCTTCAGGTTCAGCGGCTCGTGCGAGCCGGAGACGTGCTCCGCGGAGACCGTCGTGCCGCGGATGACGAAGATGTCCACGCCCGCGTCGACGACGGCCTTGGAGAACTGGGCGGTGCGCTGCGGGGAGAGCGCCGCTGCGGTGACCACGCCCGAGTCGCGCACCTCCTTGATGCGCTGCCCGATCAGCTCCTCCTTGATCGGCGCGGAGTAGATCTCCTGGAGCCGGCGGGTGGCCGCCTCGACGGGCAGGCCGACGATCTCGTCCAGCAGCGGCTGCGGGTCCTCGTACCGGGTCCACAGACCCTCGAGGTTGAGCACGCCCAGGCCGCCCAGCTCGCCGATGCGGATCGCGGTGGCGGGGGAGACGACGGAGTCCATGGGGGCGGCCAGGAACGGCAGCTCGAAACGGTAGGCGTCGATCTGCCAGGCGATCGAGACCTCCTTCGGGTCCCGCGTACGGCGGCTGGGGACGACGGCGATGTCGTCGAAGGCGTACGCCCGGCGGCCGCGCTTGCCGCGCCCGATCTCGATCTCAGTCACGTGTGTGGCCTTTCCCTGATGCGTTGCAGCGTCTACCAGTATCGCCGACGGGCACGCCGAGGGCGGCCCCGGATGCTCCCGGGGCCGCCCTCACCCGTGTGAAACGGACGGCACGCGCGTGTGCCGCTACTTCTTGCCGCTGTAGTTCGGCGCCTCGACCGTCATCTGGATGTCGTGCGGGTGGCTCTCCTTGAGACCCGCCGAGGTGATCCGGACGAACCTGCCGTTGTCCTGGAGCTCCGCGACGGTACGGCCGCCGACGTAGAACATCGACTGGCGCAGGCCGCCGACCAGCTGGTGGACGACGGAGGACAGCGGGCCGCGGTACGGCACCTGGCCCTCGATGCCCTCGGGGATCAGCTGCTCGTCGGAGGCGACGCCCTCCTGGAAGTACCGGTCCTTGGAGAACGACTTGCGCTCGCCGCGGGTCTGCATCGCACCCAGGGAGCCCATGCCGCGGTACGACTTGAACTGCTTGCCGTTGATGAACAGCAGCTCGCCGGGCGACTCCTCGCAGCCCGCGAGGAGCGAGCCCAGCATCACGGTGTCGGCGCCCGCGACGAGGGCCTTGGCGATGTCGCCGGAGTACTGCAGGCCGCCGTCGCCGATGACCGGGACCCCGGCCTCCTTGGCGGCCAGCGCGGCCTCGTAGATGGCGGTGACCTGCGGGACGCCGATGCCGGCGACCACACGGGTCGTACAGATGGAGCCCGGACCGACACCGACCTTGATGGCGTCCGCGCCGGCGTCGACGAGGGACTGGGCGCCGTCGCGGGTGGCGACGTTGCCGCCGATGACGTCCACGCGCGTGTGGTTGGACTTGATCTTGGCGATCATGTCGCCGACCAGGCGGGAGTGGCCGTGCGCAGTGTCGACGACGATGAAGTCGGCGCCCGCCTCGATCAGCGCCTGGGCGCGCTCGAAGGCGTCACCGGCGACGCCGACCGCGGCACCTACCAGGAGGCGGCCCTCGGAGTCCTTCGCGGCGAGCGGGTACTTCTCCGCCTTCACGAAGTCCTTGACCGTGATCAGGCCCTTGAGGTGGCCCTCGTCGTCGACGAGCGGCAGCTTCTCGATCTTGTGGCGGCGCAGCAGCTCCATGGCCTCCACACCGGAGATACCGACCTTGCCGGTGACCAGCGGCATCGGCGTCATGACCTCGCGGACGCGGCGCGTGCGGTCGGTCTCGAAGGCCATGTCGCGGTTGGTGACGATGCCGAGCAGCCGCTTGTTGCCGTCGGTGACCGGGACGCCGCTGATGCGGAACTTGGCGCAGAGCGCGTCTGCCTCGCCGAGCGTGGCGTCCGGGTGGATGGTGATCGGGTCGGTCACCATGCCGGACTCGGAGCGCTTCACGAGGTCGACCTGGTTGGCCTGGTCCGCGATGGAGAGGTTGCGGTGCAGAACACCGACGCCGCCCTGGCGGGCCATCGAGATCGCCATGCGCGATTCGGTGACCTTGTCCATGGCGGCGGACAGGAGCGGGATGTTGACCCGCACGTTCCTGGAGACGTACGAGGCGGTGTCGATCTCGTCGGGAGCCATGTCCGACGCGCCCGGCAGCAGCAGCACGTCGTCGTAGGTCAGCCCGAGCGTCGCGAATTTTCCGGGCACTCCGTCGACGTTGGCAGTCATGACACCTTCCCCAAATGGCCTTGATCGGTGCGGATGTCCATGCTAACGGGAAGCGCACCTCCCGAATTCCACGGTCCGATGTGACTCCGGGATCCGCATGTTCGTACGGCGGCGGCGGGCGGCGTGTTCACCGCGGGGGCCGCCGGCCTGTTCGGCGTAGGCGCCTCGGCCGGTCCGGCGTTGGGCCCACTGCTTCGTTCGGGCTTCGTTCGGCGGAGGAGGTGTGGCGGGGCCACGGCGGGACTACTGCTCGGCGAGCGCGCGCAGTCTGCTGAGGGCGCGGTGCTGGGCCACGCGCACGGCCCCGGGTGACATTCCCAACATCTGGCCGGTCTCCTCCGCCGTGAGGCCGACCGCGATGCGCAGCAGGAGCAGCTCCCGCTGGTTCTCGGGCAGGTTGGCGAGCAGTTTCTTCGCCCATTCGGCGTCGCTGCTCAGCAGGGCCCGCTCCTCCGGACCGAGGGAGTCGTCGGGACGTTCCGGCATCTCGTCGGAGGGGACCGCGGTGGAGCCGGGGTGGCGCATCGCCGCACGCTGGAGGTCGGCGACCTTGTGTGCGGCGATGGCGAAGACGAAGGCCTCGAAGGGACGGCCGGTGTCCTTGTAGCGCGGGAGGGCGAGGAGGACGGCGACACAGACCTCCTGCGCGAGGTCCTCCACGAAGTGGCGTGCGTCGCCGGGGAGCCGGGACAGCCGGGTGCGGCAGTACCGAAGGGCGAGGGGGTGGACATGGGCGAGGAGGTCGTGTGTGGCCTGCTCGTCGCCGTCGACCGCGCGGTGCACGAGTCCGCCGATCACCCCGGGGGCACGGACCGCCTCGTCTTCGCGCATCGGTCCATGGTGCACTGCGGCCGGACCGGCCGCGCCACCGTGCCCGTCGTTGTGCACCGAAGCGTTATGAGCAGGTGCGCCGGAACTCATCCCCTGCGCCCTCCCCTCCCGCTCGACCGACTTGTCCCCGAGGAACTCCACCCCTCAAGGATGCGGCATCAGCGGCGAAACGAGCAGCGGGCACCCGGCGAGGCCCTGTTCCTCCCCCGTCCGACGCCCGGCCGACGGGGGGTTCCCGCAGGCCCAGAACCCCGCGCGAGCAGGGAGGTTCATCCATTCCCCCGCTCCTGTCCACTGGGATCGGCTTGCTCGAAAAGTCCGTCGGCGCGGCCTGTCCGGCGCCGCCGCCGACCGAAGAAGTCCGCCGCGCGGGCCGTACGGCCGTGGCGCCGAAAACGCCGGACCGCAGTGCCCGGAGGAGACCTGACCGAAGGTGCCGGAGCCCGGCGCCGGTACGCGTGGCCCCGCCGGCAGTGTCGGCGAACTCACGCGCCGGATTCCGCTCATCGGTGTCCAGCACGTGCCGCCGGGCAGGCGGGCCGGACCGGGACCGGCCGGACAGGCCCTAGCGGACCAGTCCCCACCGGAAGCCCAGTGCCACGGCGTGCGCGCGGTCCGAGGCGCCGAGCTTCTTGAACAGCCGGCGGGCGTGGGTCTTGACCGTGTCCTCGGAGAGGAACAGCTCGCGGCCGATCTCGGCGTTGGAGCGGCCGTGACTCATGCCTTCCAGGACCTGGATCTCGCGCGCGGTGAGCGTGGGCGCCGCGCCCATCTCGGCCGAGCGCAGCCGCCGTGGGGCGAGCCGCCACGTGGGGTCGGCGAGAGCCTGGGTGACCGTCGCGCGCAGTTCGGCGCGCGAGGCGTCCTTGTGCAGATAGCCGCGGGCGCCGGCGGCGACCGCGAGTGCGACGCCGTCGAGATCCTCGGCGACGGTCAGCATGATGATGCGTGCGCCCGGATCGGCGGACAGCAGCCGTCGGACGGTTTCGACACCGCCCAGTCCGGGCATGCGCACGTCCATCAGAATCAGGTCCGAGCGGTCGGCACCCCAGCGGCGGAGAACCTCCTCGCCGTTGGCCGCCGTCGTCACGCGCTCGACGCCGGGCACGGTCGCGACCGCGCGGCGGAGCGCCTCTCGGGCAAGCGGGGAGTCGTCGCAGACGAGGACGGAAGTCATGGCCGCCCTCCGCAGCTGATGCGCGTCACCTTGTGCCTCCAGGCTGGTACGTATCGTCACCTGTGCGGTCGACCGTCTCGGACGCTTGCCCGAGCGTTTGTGTTTTCAACCGCCACCGCACTCTCAACGATGGTCACTCGAAAGAGTTACGGGGCCGCGTGCATTCTTCGGCACTCTACGTGAGGAAGCGGACACGATGGAGAGACCCGCGCGGACCCTCAAGCTTTCATCACAACCATGCCCCGTTCAGCCCCATTTCTTCCCATTTACTGGTGTCTGAGGCTAGATTCGCAATGAGTCATATTTTCATCTCCTTAGATCGTAGTTGTACGGTCGTGGGCACCGTATTCGCTCGGCACGGCTACAAGGGGTCACGCAATGGCAGATTTCTCCCGCCTTCCCGGACCGAACGCGGACCTGTGGGACTGGCAGCTCCTGGCTGCCTGCCGCGGGGTGGACAGCTCGCTCTTCTTTCATCCCGAAGGCGAGCGCGGGGCGGCGCGGAGCGCTCGCGAGAACTCGGCCAAGGAGGTCTGCATGAGGTGCCCGGTACGCGCGCAGTGCGCGGCGCACGCGCTGGCGGTGAGGGAGCCGTACGGCGTCTGGGGCGGACTGACCGAGGACGAGCGCGAGGAGCTCATGGGGCGGGCGCGCAACCGCCTGGTGTCGGCGTCGACCGGCGCAGGCGGTGTTTCGAACACCTGAAGGAACGTTTCTCCACCTGGCTGAGGGCACTCGTGAAGGCGAGTGCCCTCATTGCATGTACGGCCCCTGCACCCCCCGGTACGGCTACCGCGCCGCCGCCCGTTCCAGCTGCCCGAGCATGGCCGCCACCGCCGGCACCTGGGCCAGGTCGGGGAGGGTGAGCGCGACGACCTCCCGCCGTACCGCCGGTTCCAGGGTCACCGCGCGCACTCCCCGCTGCCGTACGGACTCGATCGCCAGCTGAGGGAGTACGGCTACGCCGAGGCCCGCGCCCACCAGGCCTGCCACCGCCGGGTAGTCGTCGGTCGCGAAGTCGATGCGGGGGGTGAAGCCGGCGGCCTCGCACACCTCCACCAGGCGGCCGCGACAGCGCGGGCAGCCGGCGATCCACGGCTCGCGGGCCAGTTCGCCGATGGCGAGGGAGTCCACGCGCGCGAGGCGGTGCCGTTCGGGCAGGAGGGCGACGAGCCGGTCCGTCAGCAGGGGGCGGACGACCAGGTCGGGCCACTCCTCGGCGCCCGGCGCGTCCTCGTAGCGGAAGGCGAGGGCGACGTCGCAGTCGCCGTCGCGCAGCTTGTCGACCGACTCGGGCGGCTCGGCCTCCTCCAGGGAGACACGGGTGCCGGGGTGGGCGGCGCGCAGTGCGGCCAGCGCGGTCGGGACGAGCGTGGAACTGCCGCTGGGGAAGGAGACGAGACGGACCCGGCCGGCGCGCAGGCCGGCGATCGCGGCGACCTCCTCCTCGGCGGCGGTGAGCCCGGCGAGGATCCCGGCGGCGTGCCGGACGAGGGCGTCGCCGGCCTGGGTCAGCCGCATCGCACGGCCGCTGCGCACCAGCAGGGGTGTGCCGACGGACGCCTCCAGGGCCTTCATCTGCTGGCTGACGGCGGGCTGGGTGCAGCCCAGCTCGCGCCCCGCCGCCGAGAAGGAACCGGTGGCGGCGACGGCGCGCAGCACGCGGAGATGACGGGCCTCGATCATCCCTCGAGCATAAGTGAGCCTTGGGTGTGACGGCGAATAATGCGTCGACACTTTGACCACCGGTCGCTTAGCGTGCCGGCATGAGGCTTCTGTCCGTCAACGTGGGCCGTCCGAAGGCCGTTCCGTACACCGATCAGCCCGAGGGCCTGACCGGTATCGACAAGCGGCCCGTCGAGGGACCGGTGCGGGTGGCCGCGCCCGGCCCCAAGGGGGTCGCGGGAAGTGGGCTGGCCGGGGACGCGGTGTGCCACCGGCGTCATCACGGCGGCGACGACCAGGCGGTGTACGCCGTCGCGCGCGAGGATCTCGACGACTGGGAGCGGGAGCTGGGGCGCACGTTCGCCGACGGCGCGTTCGGCGAGAACCTCACCACCACGGGGCTGGACGTGTCGGGGGCGCGGATCGGTGAGCGCTGGCGGATCGGTCCGCAGGTGGTGCTGGAGGTGACGTCGGGGCGGATTCCCTGTCGCACCTTCCAGGGCCATGTGGGTGAGAAGGGCTGGGTCAGGCGGTTCACCCAGAAGGCCGCGACGGGCGCCTACCTGCGGGTGATCGTGCCGGGCGAGATCCGCGCGGGGGACCCCATGGAGATCGTCCACCTGCCGGAGCACGAGGTGACGGCCCGGATGGAGTTCCAGGCCACGACCACGCACCGGGAACTGCTGCCCCAACTGCTGGCGGCCGGTGAGGCGCTGCATCCCGAGGCACTGGCGGCAGCCCGCAAGTACGTCGAGAAGTACGGCGGCTGAGCCGCTGTCACGGGCGACCGTGCGCACGGCTTCTTCACTTTCCGCAGGCCGCGTGCAGAGAGCGGACGCCCGGACTCCGGGTCATTAACCTTCTGCCATGACAACGGCTCTGATTACGGGTTCGACCGCGGGTATCGGTGCCGCGTTCGCGCGGCGGCTCGCGGCGGACGGGCACGACCTGGTGCTCGTCGCCCGGGACACCCAACGGCTGCGCGAGCAGGCGACCGAGTTGCACGACCGGCACGGCATCGAGGCGGAGGTGCTGACGGCCGACCTGGCCACGGACGAGGGCATCGAGGCGGTGGCCGCCCGGCTCGGCGACCGCAGGAACCCCGTCGACCTGCTGGTCAACAACGCCGGCTTCGGCAACAAGGGCCGCTACCTCGACGTATCGATGGCCGACGAGCTGAAGATGCTCAAGGTGCACTGCGAGGCGGTGCTGCGGCTGACGTCGGCGGCGGCCGAGGCGATGCGGGAGCGGGGGCGCGGGGGTGTCGTCAACGTGGCCTCGGTGGCGGCCTTCGTGCCGCGCGGGACGTACGGCGCGTCCAAGGCGTGGGTCGTGCAGTTCACCCAGGGGGCGGCGAAGGACCTCGCGGGCAGCGGTGTGCGGCTGATGGCGCTGTGCCCGGGGTTCGTGCGCACCGAGTTCCACGAGCGGGCCGGGATGGGCACGGACAACATCCCCGGCTGGATGTGGCTCGACGCGGACAAGCTGGTCACGGCGGCGCTGGCGGATCTGGCGCGCGGGAAGTCGGTGTCGATCCCGGACCCGCGGTACAAGGCGCTGATGGGGCTGGTGAAGGTGACGCCCCGGGCGCTGCTGGGCGGGGTCAGCTCGCGGACCGGGCGCAAGTACGGGCCGCAGTAGCGAGCGGCGACGGCCGGGCTCCGGTGGGAGGATGGGCGTGACAGGGCCGGACCCAGGGGGGCCGGAGGCGGCGCGATGACGTTCGTACAGCTCATCGATTGCAGGACGAGCCGGTTCGACGAGATGAACCGGCTGATGGACATGTGGGTCGAGCAGACCAAGGGGAAGCGGACGGCGACGCACGCGCTGGTCGGGAAGGACCGGTCGGACGCGTCGCACTTCGTCGAGATCGTGGAGTTCCCGTCGTACGAGGAGGCGATGCGGAACTCGAACCTTCCGGAGACCGACAGGATCTTCCAGGGCATGGTCGCTCTGTGTGACGAGATGCCGACCTTCACGGATCTGGAAGTGGTGCGCGACGAGCAGCTGAACTGTGCGACGGCGCGGGAGTGGTTCGAGCAGGCCGGGACGATCGAGATCGACCGCATGTTCGATCGGGTGACCGACGACTACGTGGAGCACGATCCCTCCGGTGCGCAGGAGACCGGGCTGCGTGCGGCGCGCGAGGAGTTCGCCGGCTGGCGGCATGCCTTCGACTTCTCGTTCCGGGTCGACGACCAGATCGCCCAGGAGGACCGGGTCTGCACCCGCTGGACCTGGACCGCCCGCCACAAGGGCGACTACCTCGGCATCCCGGCCACCGGACAGAACGTCACCATGACCGGCATGACCTGGCAGCGGTTCCGGGACGGGATGATCTGCGAGGGCTGGTGGCAGTACGACCGGGCGGGTCTGTTGGAGCAGCTGGGGGTACTCGGGGAGTAGCCCGCGAGGAGGCACGGCACCCGCGCCGACCGTGAGAACGTGCCGGTGCGGGACGTGCCGAGGCCCGGCGCCCCTTTCGGGACGCCGGGCCTCGGGGGTGACGTGCGTCAGTGGGAGTGGCCGTGGCCGTGACCACCGGCGGCCGGCTCCTCTTCTTCCTTCTTCTCGACGACCAGGGTCTCGGTCGTGAGCAGGAGGGAGGCGATGGAGGCGGCGTTCTCCAGGGCGGAGCGGGTGACCTTGACCGGGTCGATGACGCCGGCCTTGACCAGGTCGCCGTACTCGCCGGTCGCGGCGTTGAAGCCCTGACCCTTGTCGAGCTCGGCGACCTTGGAGGTGATGACGTAACCCTCCAGGCCGGCGTTCTCGGCGATCCAGCGCAGCGGCTCGACGGCGGCCTTGCGGACGACCGCGACACCGGTGGCCTCGTCGCCGGTCTTGCCGAGGTTGCCCTCGAGGACCTTCACGGCGTGGACGAGCGCGGAGCCGCCACCGGAGACGATGCCTTCCTCGACCGCGGCGCGGGTCGCGGAGATGGCGTCCTCCAGGCGGTGCTTCTTCTCCTTCAGCTCCACCTCGGTGGCGGCGCCGACCTTGATCACGCAGACGCCGCCGGCCAGCTTCGCGAGGCGCTCCTGGAGCTTCTCGCGGTCCCAGTCGGAGTCCGTGTTGGCGATCTCGGCCTTGATCTGCGCGACGCGGCCGTGGACGTCCTCGGTCTTGCCGGCACCGTCGACGACCGTGGTGTCGTCCTTGGTGACGGTGACGCGGCGGGCGGAACCCAGCACGTCGACGCCGACCTGGTCGAGCTTGAGGCCGACCTCCTCGGAGATGACCGTGGCGCCGGTGAGGACCGCGAGGTCCTGCAGCATCGCCTTGCGGCGGTCACCGAAGCCGGGGGCCTTGACCGCGACGGCGTTGAACGTGCCGCGGATCTTGTTCACGACCAGGGTGGAGAGCGCCTCGCCCTCCAGGTCCTCGGCGATGATCAGCAGCGGGCGCGAGGAGTTGGTCTGGATGACCTTCTCCAGCAGCGGCAGCATGTCGGCGATCGAGGAGATCTTGCCCTGGTTGATGAGGATGTAGGGGTCGTCGAGGACGGCCTCCATGCGCTCCTGGTCCGTCACGAAGTACGGCGACAGGTAGCCCTTGTCGAAGGCCATGCCCTCGGTGAAGTCCAGCTCCAGACCGAAGGTGTTGGACTCCTCGACGGTGATGACACCGTCCTTGCCGACCTTGTCCATCGCCTCGGCGATCAGCTCGCCGACCTGGCTGTCCTGCGCGGACAGCCCGGCCACGGCGGCGATGTCGGACTTCTCGTCGATCGGGCGCGCCGAGGCCAGCAGCTCGTCGGAGACGGCCTTGACGGCGGCGTCGATGCCCTTCTTGAGGAGGGCGGGCGACGCGCCGGCGGCGACGTTCTTCAGGCCTTCGCGGACCAGCGCCTGGGCGAGCACGGTGGCGGTGGTGGTGCCGTCACCCGCGATGTCGTTGGTCTTGGTCGCCACCTCCTTCACCAGCTGCGCGCCGAGGTTCTCGTACGGGTCGTCGAGCTCGACCTCGCGGGCGATCGTGACACCGTCGTTGGTGATGGTGGGGGCACCGAACTTCTTGTCGATGACGACATTGCGGCCCTTGGGGCCGATCGTCACCTTGACCGTGTCGGCAAGCTTGTTGACGCCGCGCTCGAGGGCGCGACGGGCGTCCTCGTCGAACTTCAGGATCTTCGCCATGACAGCGGGAGCCCTCTCGGGATCTGGTGGGTGAAAAAGACACTGCGCCCCGGGCGCCCGGGTTCTTATGTGGTCGCGGGGGCCAGGGGCGCAGCTTGAAGCAGAATGCTTCCGGTGAATCCGGGTGAATTACTTCTCGATGATCGCGAGAACGTCGCGAGCCGAGAGGACGAGGTACTCCTCGCCGTTGTACTTCACCTCGGTGCCGCCGTACTTGCTGTACAGAACTACGTCGCCGACCTTGACGTCGAGCGGCAGGCGCTCGCCGTTCTCGAAGCGACCCGGACCGACCGCGAGGACAGCACCCTCCTGGGGCTTCTCCTTCGCAGTGTCCGGGATGACCAGGCCAGAGGCGGTGGTCTGCTCGGCGTCGAGCGGCTGGACCACAATGCGGTCCTCGAGCGGCTTGATGGCAACCTTGGAGCTGGTGGTCGTCACGATCCGACCTCCCCCTTCGGAGATCTCACGGGGTTAACTGTCTGAGGTGGCGACCAGGTGGATCCGTCGTCGCGGGTGCCGGACCTGCCCGTCGCGTTGTTGGCACTCTCCAGTGGGGAGTGCCAGGGCTGAGACTATGACCGTGGTTAGCACTCGGTCAAGCGGAGTGCCAGATCCGTGCGTCGCGTCAGCCGGAACCGGGGTCATTGCCGCCTACGCCGGATAGTCGCCCGGCGCTCAGAGGTAGTTCTCCAGGCGGCCCACCGTCAGGCCCTGTCGCTGGATCTCCCGCAGCAGTCTCGCCGTGCGTTCTCGCAGGGTCGGGCCCATCGTCTCGTCCGGGTCCACGGCGACGATGTCTCCGGGGCGCAGGCGGTGCGAGCCGTGGGTATAGGTGAGGTCGGTGGGTCCCATCGAGGCCCGCCAGAGGACGACCGCGGTGATCCCGCAGTCGGCGGCGGCCCGCAGGGTGGTCGTGTCGTACGTGCCGTAGGGCGGGCGGAACAGGCGGGGGCGCAGGCCGAAGCGGGACTTGAGCTTGTTCTGCTGGCCGCAGATCTCGGCGCGCTGGCCGGCGTACGGCAGGCCGCGCAGGGCGGCGTGGTCGAGCGTGTGGTTGTGCAGGCCGGCGCCGACCGACCGCAGCCGGGCGAAGTGGGCGTAGCCGGGGCCCGCCACGCTGTCGGTGAGGAACATGCTGACGGGCAGGCGCAGTTCGCGGACCATGTCGACGAATCGGGGGTCGCGTTCGGCGCCGTCGTCGTAGGTGAGGAAGACGACCTTGTCGCGGGTCGGGATCCGGTCGACGACCGGGGGGAGCGCGGGGCCCGCCGGGCGGGCCCCCCCCCCCTGCCCCTTAAACAAATCCCCAACCCCACAAGAACGGCAAAAAAAGGGAAGGCGGTA
>NZ_JARGEF010000058.1:0-36969 GCF_033794725.1 Streptomyces sp. ID05-39B
GGTAGGGCGGGCGTGGGGGGTTCGGGGACTGCACGGAACCGTTTCCTTCCGATTCGGCGAACGGCACACGAATACGCGTCCGTCGGAAAGCAGGTGCCTGATTGGTGCGTACTTTTGGTCCGGCCAGGCGTGTTGTCCTGATCGACCTGGCCCGGGGGGAGGCTCACCTTCGCACAGGCGCCTCACGGGAAACAAGGCGTTCGAGTGACCGTTGTTCAAAACGTGAGCGTTCCAGATTAGTTACCGCCGGTATCCGCACCCCCATTCGAAATTCACCCGGGCGGCAGCACCAACTTGTGTGCGGGAAAAGCCGGAGGCCACACGGAATCTCCAAGTTCCGCCGGAAACCCTTCCCCCGAGACACCGGGACTCCGGGCTGCGGCCGATGAATCCGGCTACGGCCACGTGGCTACGGCCACGTGGCTACGGCTGCGGCTGCGGCCAAGGTCCGGTCTGCACGGGTCTGTTGACGCCCGCGTCCCGCGTCGGGGCCCTCGACCTCGAAGCAAAGAACCCCGGGGCGGCCGTAGCCGCGCCGGGGCCCTCCCCCGAAACCGTGCGCTCAGCCGTTGGGCCGCAGGGTCCACACCACCGTCATCTCGCCCGTGACAGCCCCGTCCGCGCGGCGGATCTCGATCGCGACCGGGAACTCGGGCCGCTCCCCCGCGTCGAGTTCGGCGACCACCTCGGCGGCCGGGCGCCCCAGGGTCGCCGTCGCCGTGACAGGCCCCATCGCGAGCTTGCGGTAACCGATTTCGGCACGGACGGCGAGCGGCACCGCCCGTGAGAGCTGGTCCCCGAACGCGGCGAGCACGATCGCCCCGCTCGCGGACTCGCCGAGCGTGAACATCGCACCGGCGTGCGGCCCGCCCACGTGGTTGTGGAACGCCCCCTGATCCGGCAGAGCCACCACGGCCTTCTCCGGCCCGGTCTCCAGGAACTGGAGGTTCAGGGTCCGGGCCATGGGCACGGTGGCGGCGAGCATCTCACCGATGGACATCTGGTCTGCGCTCATGCCGGGAGGTTACCCACGAGTAGCCTTCGCTGACCAGGGCCGCGGAGTGCGGTCTTCGTCTCAGATCGGGCTCCGAGGCCGATTCGGTACGGCACTGACGAGGGGCGGTGACCTGTTCGTGTCATGGACGGCACTAGGGTTTCTGGCCATGTGGCCAGGACAGCAGCCGCCCGGGGGAGAGCAGAACCCGCAGGCGCAGAACAACCCGTACCAGCAGCCGGGATACCAGCAGCCGAATCCGTATCAGCAACCCGGTTTCCAGCAGCAGCCCAACCCGTACCCGCCCACGCCCCAGTGGGGCACGCCGGGGGTCCCTGGGACCCCGCAGCCCGGCGGTGGCGGCGGAATCCGGACGAAGGTGATCGCCATCGTGGCGGCCGCGGCGGTCGTCGTGGCCGCCGGTGTCACCGGATTCCTGGTGCTGGGCGGCGACGAGGACGAGAAGCCGGAGGCCAAGGGCAAGGCCAGTGCCAGCCCGTCGGTGTCCGACGAGCCGAGCGGCTCGGCCTCCGCCTCCTCCGGTTCGTCGGGCAGCGGCGACAACCCGCGCGGCACCGAGACCGAGAAGCCGACCGTCGCGGGCTGGAAGGTCGTCGTGAACCCCAAGTGGGGCATCGCCTTCGACGTCCCCGCGGACTGGGAGGTCCAGTCGCCCGGCCTGAGCCAGGGCTTCGAGTGGGAGGACAAGGAGCAGCCCGACGGCTACGACGCGATCATTCAGTCGGGTACGGCCGAGTACAAGTCGAAGTGGTGCACGTCCGACGACGACAAGGACGGCAAGACCGACGACACCGCGCTGGCCATGGTCGGCAGCAAGGGTGCCGAAGGGGCCAAGAGCACGGACGAGATCGCCCTCAACACGCCGGCCTGGTGGGTGTTCGGCGGCTACACCGAGCCGGACCGCAAGAGCATCAGTACCGAGAAGAAGGCCACCCCCTTCACCACGGCCTCGGGCATCGTGGGCAGCTACGCGTGGGCGCAGTCCACGAACACGCCCCAGAAGGGCAAGTGCGACAGCGACGGCAAGGCGATCACCTTCGGGTTCAAGAACTCCAACAGCGACTACGTGTCGTGGAACCTGTACGGCGCCAAGGGCGTCAAGGACGAACTGCCCAAGGCGACCATCATGCAGATCCTCGCCACGGTGCGGCTGCACGGGGAGCCGACCGGAGGCTGAGACCCCACCGCCGCACGCCGAACCGATGACCGGGTCCGATGACCGGGTCCGAAGACCGGGTCCGAGAAACGGGTCCGGTAGACGAGTCGGGCTGACGAGTCCGATTATCGGTTTGGCAGATCGGTGACCGGGCGGGGATAGTCGGCCGGTGACCTCAGCCGCCGACCCCCGCCCCCGCCTGCGCAGACCCTCCTGGGCCGGCCGCAACTACAGCCTGCTGACGGCTGCCGCGTTCGTCACGAGCCTCGGCAGCCACGGGGCCCTCATCGCCGCCGCGTTCGCCGTCATCGAAGCCGGCGGGGACGGCGGGGACGTCGGTCTGGTGGCGGCGGCCCGCACCCTGCCGCTGGTGCTGTTCCTGCTGATCGGCGGCGCGATCGCCGACCGGCTGCCTCGGCACCGGGTGATGGTCGCGGCCAACGCCCTCAACTGTGTGTCGCAGGCCGCGTTCGCCGCGCTCGTCCTGACCGGCGAGCCGCGGCTGTGGCAGATGATGCTGCTGACCGCGCTCGGCGGCACCGGGCAGGCGTTCTTCAGCCCGGCCGCCGAGGGCATGCTGATGTCCTCGGTGCGGGGCGAGCAGGCCGGCCGGGCGTTCGCGGTGTTCCGGATGGCGATGCAGGGCGCGGGCGTCGGTGGCGCGGCCCTCGGCGGCGCCATGGTCGCGGTGATCGGCCCGGGCTGGGTCCTCGCGGCGGACGCCGCCGCCTTCGCGGTCGCCGGGTCCCTGCGCGCGTTCCTCGACGTGGGGCACATCCCGGCGCGCGGTCAGGGCGGCGGCCTGCTCTCCGATCTGCGCGAGGGCTGGCGGGAGTTCAGCGGCCGCCCGTGGCTGTGGGGCATCGTCCTGCAGTTCTCCGTCGCCAACGCCGTCGTCGGAGCCGCCGACGCGGTCTACGGCCCTCTCGTCGCCCGGGACCATCTGGGCGGGGCGGGCCCCTGGGGCCTCGCCCTCGGCTTCTTCGGTGCCGGCACGGTGGCCGGCGCCGTGCTGATGACCCGCTGGAAACCGCGCCGCCTGCTCTTCGTCGGCACCCTCTGCGTGTTCCCGCTGGCCCTGCCCTCGGCGGCCCTCGCCGTGCCGGTACCGGTCGCCCTCCTGTGCACGGTGATGTTCCTGACCGGGGTCGCGCTGGAGGTGTTCGGCGTGTCCTGGATGACCGCCCTCCATCAGGAGATCCCGGAGGACAAGCTCTCCCGCGTCTCGGCCTACGACTGGTTCGGCTCGGTCGCGCTGGTTCCCCTGGCCATGGCCCTCGCCGGCCCCTCCGAGTCCCTCTTCGGCCGCACGGCGTCCCTGTGGGGCTGTTCCGTCCTGGTCGTCGTGGTGACGGCGGCGGTCCTGTGCGTACAGGACGTACGCGACCTGACCCGCCGTACGAAGCCGGTGGCCGGACACCCGGCCGTGACGGACCCCGACGGGAGCCCTGTGAAGCCGGCCCCGGCCCCGGCCGCGGCGCCCTCGGACGAGGGTTGACTCACCCGATCCCGAACGCCCCGGACGGCGGCACCGGTGACGGGACCGCCGCCTCCTCGGTCACGGGAGAGGCGTCGCCGATGAACTCGCGCAGGGGCGGGCCGTGTTCGACGCGGGCGGGGAAGGCGTCGGAGGCCGTACGGCGGGCCAGCGGCGGCACGTCGAGGGGGTGGTGGGCGGCGATGAGGACGGTGTTCCCGAACCGGCGGCCACGCAGGACCGCCGGTTCGGCGACGACCGCGAGATGCTCGAACACCTCGGCGAACGTGGCGAGTTGGGAGCGCAGGAAGGCGAAGGGCGCGGCGTCCGCGAGGTTGGCCAGATAGACGCCGTCCGCGCGCAGCACCCGCCCGGTCTCGCGGGCGTAGGACAGGGTCGTGAGGTGGGCGGGGACGCGGGAGCCGCCGAAGACGTCGGCCACGAGGACATCGGCGGATTCGGCCGGGGCCGTCTCCAGCCAGGCCCGCGCGTCGGCCGCGTGCAGGGTGATACCGGTGCCGGCCGGGACCGGCAGGTGCCGCGCCACGAGGTCCAGCAGGCCCTGGTCGGCCTCCACCACGTCCTGCCGCGAGCCCGGACGGGTGGCGGCCAGGTACCGGGGCAGGGTGAACGCTCCGCCGCCGAGGTGCAGCACGTCCAGCGGCCGGCCGTCCTCGGCCACGGTGTCCAGGACGTGCCCGAGCCGACGGGTGTACTCGAACTCCAGGTGCGTGGGCTCGTCGAGGTCGACGTACGACTGCGGCGCCCCGTCCACCGTCAGCAGCCAGGCCCGCTCCCGGTCGACGTCGGGCATCAGCTTGGCGGTGCCGTGGTCGACGGCTCGGGTGACGGGTATGGAGTCGTTCACCCTGACATTGTGCCTGTGCGCCAACTGGTGCCCGGCCCACGGCAGCACCGGGCACCGCACGGGCACGGGGCACCGGGGGACCGGTCCCGCACCGGTCCCGCGGTCACCCACGCGCGCGTGTCCGCCGCCGTCACTCCGCCGCCGTCACTCCGGCGACCTCACAGCACGGACGTCACAGCACGGCCGTCACTCCACGGCCGTCACTCCACGGCCGTCACCGTTCCCGCCGCCACGGTCCGGCCGCCCTCACGGACGGCGAAGCCGAGGCCGGGCTCCAGTGGCATCTCGCGTCCCAGCT
The DNA here is from genome assembly GCF_033794725.1 of Streptomyces sp. ID05-39B. Classification (NCBI taxonomy): domain Bacteria; kingdom Bacillati; phylum Actinomycetota; class Actinomycetes; order Kitasatosporales; family Streptomycetaceae; genus Streptomyces; species Streptomyces sp. ID05-39B. Next base: position 4,815 of record NZ_JARGEF010000058.1, read on the forward strand.
CGACGGTCATGGTGACCGTGTCACCGGGGCGCGCGACCGCGGCCTCACCGAGGTCGACATCCCCGACCACGTCCGCCGTACGGATGTAGAACTGCGGCCGGTACCCCGTGGAGAGCGGCGTCGAGCGCCCGCCCTCCCGGGTGGACAGCACGTACACCCGCGCCGTGAAGCGCCGGCTGGGCACCACGCTCCCCGGCACGGCCACCACGTGCCCGCGCCGTACGGCGTCCCGCGGCACGCCCCGCAGGAGCAGCGCCACGTTGTCGCCGGCCTGCGCCTCCTCCATGGGCTTGCCGAAGGTCTCCAGGCCGGTCACCACCGACTCGACGCCGGCGCCGAGCACGTCGACACGGTCGCCGACGCGGACCGTGCCGCGCTCCACGGCACCGGTGACGACCGTGCCGCGCCCGGTGATGGTGAGCACGTTCTCCACGGGGAGCAGGAACGGAGCGTCCACATACCGCTCGGGCATCGGCACATAGGTGTCCACGGCGTCGAGCAGCGCGTCGATCGACGCCGCCCAGCGCGGGTCGCCCTCCAGCGCCCTGAGCCCCGAGACCCGTACGACGGGCGCGGAGTCACCGCCGTAGCCGTGCGCGGTGAGCAGGTCACGGACCTCCAGTTCGACGAGGTCGATCAGCTCCTCGTCGCCCGCGTCGGCCTTGTTGAGGGCGACGACGATGTGGTCGACGCCCACCTGACGGGCGAGGAGGACGTGTTCGGCGGTCTGCGGCATGATCCCGTCGAGCGCGGAGACGACGAGGATCGCCCCGTCGAGCTGCGCGGCCCCGGTCACCATGTTCTTGATGTAGTCGGCGTGACCGGGCATGTCTACGTGCGCGTAGTGCCGGGTGTCGGTCTCGTACTCGACGTGCGCGATGTTGATGGTGATGCCGCGCGCCGCCTCCTCGGGGGCGCGGTCGATGCGGTCGAAGGGCACGAAGGTGCCGGCCCCGCGCTCGGCGAGGACTTTGGTGATGGCGGCGGTGAGTGTGGTCTTGCCGTGGTCGACGTGACCCATGGTGCCGATGTTCAGGTGCGGTTTCGTGCGCACGTAAGCCGTCTTGGGCATGGCGATACCTCGAAGCTCTCGAAAGGGTGCTGTACGACGGCCCCGGCGGCGACGGACGCGCCGGCCGGGACGGGGACCCCGGAGAACTCACCGACCCTCCCCCTGCGGGGTCCGCCGGTCGATCCGGAGAGGGTCAGCTTCGGGCGCCGTCGACAGCGGCCACGAGAACGGGGACGGCAGCCTTCGGCGTATCCGCGACTGCGGATACCGCGAGGAGGAAGGCGTACCGGAACATGGGTCGATACTCGCCGACGGTGGAACCGGTGTCGAACGGTTTTCCCAGGCGGGCGGGGGCCGGCCGGCCGTCGCCCATCGGGCCGGGTTACGCCCCGATGTTCTTCAGGGCCTCGCGCACGGTCAGCGGAGCGAAGCGCCCCCGTTCGCGGGCGAGGAAGTCACGGACGGCGTCCGGGTCGGTCTTCGCGTACTCGCGCAGGGACCAGCCGATCGCCTTGCGGACGAAGAAGTCGGGGTGGCCGGACTGGCGCAGGCAGTAGCCGAAGAGACGGCCGGCGTCGGTGCGGTCCTTGTATCCGAGCTGGTGGAGCAGGGCGGTACGGGCGACCCACAGGTCGTCGTCCGTGATCCAGGCGTCCATCTCCGCGGTCAGGCGCGGGTCGGCGGCGACGAGCGGCCCGACGACATGGACGGCGAGCAGGTCGACGGTGTCCCACCAGGAGACCGTCGTGACGAGCCGGCGGACGACGGGCAGGAACGCGGAGGAGCAGCGTCCGGCGTACCGGCGAAGGTAGTCCACGGCGAAGTAGTGGTACTCGCGCTCCGGGAGTGCCCAGCAGCGCAGGCCGATCGCCGTGCAGTCGGCCTCGTCCGGGCGGGACAGACCGGCGAGGACGGACCGGGACAGGGCCCGCCGCTCGGGCGTGGGGATTCCCAGGAAGGGGGACACGTCCTTCATGTACGCGCGCATGGCCGCCGCCCTGGCGGGGTCGGCCGCCGCGCCGTACGCCGCGGTCAGCCGCTCCAGGACGGTGTCGGCGAGAGCGCTCGGCGGTACATCCGCCGTTCCCGCTCCGGTCACGGTCATGAGACGAACCATACGGCGATCACACATGTCCTTCGGTTAGTGTCGCCGGATGCCCGATGCCCACACCCGCTCTGGGGGCACCGCCACGGCCTCTCCCCGGGCCGTCGCCACCGAGCTGGTCGTCCCCGTACCGCTCACCCCCGTTCCCGCCGTCGCGCCGGCCTCGGCCGGGTTCGCGACGCGCTCCACGAGAGCGCTTCTCTCGCCGTGGGTGCGGTTCTCGCTGCTGGTCACCCTGCTCGCGGCGGCCGCGTCGAGCGTGCTGCTCCTCGAACCGCAGCGGCTGCTCTCGCAGGGCTGGCCACCCCACCTGGGCGGTGTCGCCGCGGCGTCGGTCTTCGCGGTGGCATACGGGCTGTGCACGGTGGCGTTCGTGCCACGGCCGTTGCTGAACCTGGCCGCCGGAGCGCTGTTGGGCTCACAACTGGGCCTCGGCGCCGCGCTGTCGGGCACGGTGCTGGGCGCCGGGCTCGCCTTCGGGCTCGGCCGGATCCTCGGGCAGGACGCGCTGCGGCCCCTGCTGCGGGGGCGGCTTCTGCAGGCGGCGGACGGCCAGTTGAGCCGGCACGGGCTGCGGTCGATGCTGGCGGCCCGGCTGTTCCCGGGGGTGCCGTTCTGGGCGGCGAACTACTGCGCGGCCGTCTCGCGCATGGGCTGGTTGCCGTTCCTGGCCGCGACCGCGCTGGGTTCGGTCCCCAACACGGCCGCGTACGTCGTCGCCGGGGCGACCGCCTCGTCCCCTTCCTCGCCGCTCTTCCTCGTCGCGCTGGCGGCCATCGGCCTGCCCGCCGCGGTGGGCGCGGTGGTGGCCTGGCGCAAACGCCACCACCTGCGCCGCCGCTGACACCTCGGCTGACACTTGACACCTCCGGGGAGGCGCGCCGGAGGTCCGGGGAGTCCTGGGACTTCTGCCGTGTGCGGGTCTCCCGAGAGGTTCGCCGTGCGTCAGACGCCCTCGAGGATCATCGCGTTGGCGAGACCGCCCGCCTCGCACATCGTCTGGAGGGCGTAGCGGGCGCCGCGTTCGCGCATGGCGTGGACGAGGGTCGTCGTCAGCCGGGTGCCGCTCGCGCCCAGCGGGTGGCCGAGCGCGATGGCGCCGCCGTGCACGTTGACCTTGTCCAGGTCGGCGCCGGTCTCCTGCGCCCAGGAGAGTACGACGCTGGAGAACGCCTCGTTGACCTCGAACAGGTCGATGTCGTCCAGGCTCAGATGCGCCCGGCGCAGCACCTTCTCGGTGGCCGGGATGACGCCGGTGAGCATCAGCAGCGGGTCGGAGCCGGTGACGGCGAAGCTGTGCAGGCGGGCCAGCGGACGCAGGCCGAGCCGGGCGGCGGTCTCGCCGGAGGTGATCAGCACGGCGGAGGCCCCGTCGTTGATCGGACTGGCGTTGCCCGCGGTGACGTTCCACTCGATCTGCGGGAAGCGCTCCGCGAAGGCGGCGTCGTGGTAGGCGGGCCGCAGCCCCGCCAGGACGTCCAGGGTGCTGTCCGGGCGGACGCACTCGTCGCGCGCGACGCCGTCCAGGGGTGCGACCTCGGCGTCGAAGAGTCCCTTCTGCCAGGCCGCGGCGGCCTTGTGGTGCGAGGAGACGGCGAAGGAGTCCATCTGCTCGCGCGTGATCGACCACTTCGCGGAGATGAGTTCGGCACTGATGCCCTGCGGGACCAGGCCCTCCGGGTAGCGCGCGGCGATGCCGGGGCCGAAGGGATCCTTGCCGGGCGGCACGTTGGACCACATCGGCACCCGGCTCATCGACTCCACGCCACAGGCCACGACGAGGTCGTAGGCGCCGGAGATGACACCTTGCGCCGCGAAGTGCACGGCCTGCTGGGAGGAGCCGCACTGCCGGTCGACGGTGGTCGCGGGCACCGTCTCCGGGAAGCCCGCCGAGAGGGCGGCGTAGCGGGTGGTGTTCATGGCCTGCTCGCCGACCTGGTCGACGGTGCCGCCGATGACGTCGTCGATGAGCGCCGGGTCGACGCCGGAGCGCTCGACGAGGGTGCGCAGGGTGTGGGCGAGAAGTTCGACGGGGTGGACGTGCGCGAGAGACCCGTTCGGCTTGCCCTTGCCGATCGGGGTGCGTACGGCTTCGACGATGACTGCGTCACGCATGTGCGGGCCTCCTTGGCCGCCGGGGCGGTGACTGTCCGCCGGGCGTGGCCATTACCGGTGAGTAGGAAATCCAAACTCACCATAGCGCCCAGAGTTGGAAAATCCAACCCTCCCCTAGACTGAACGGCATGGCCGCCTCCACCAAAGACCCACGCCCCTGTTCCATCGCCGACTCCCTGGCGCTCGTCGGCGAGAAGTACTCCCTGCTCGTCCTGCGGGAGGTGTGCCTGGGCAACGGCCGTTTCGACCAGCTCGTGCGCAACATCGGCGCACCGCGCGACATCCTGGCCACCCGTCTGCGGCGGCTCGTGGACGCGGGGATCCTCACCAAGCGCGTCTACAGCGAGCGCCCGCAGCGCTTCGAGTACCGGCCCACACAGGCGGGGCTCGAACTGGAGCCGGTCATGCTGACCCTCATGGCGTGGGGCGACCGCCACCTCCGCCCGGACGACGACCGCCCCATGGTCGTCGAGCACGTCTGCGGCCACGAGATGCTGCCCGTGGTCACCTGCGCGGCCTGCGGCGCCCCGGTGCACCACGAGGACCTGTCCGCCCACCCGCAGACCCCCGGCTGGACGGTGACCGGCCCGACAGCCGCGTAGCTCCTGCTCCGGATCAGCCCTCGCACGAGCCGGGGGTGATCCAGGTACGCCGACGTCGCGGCGCGGTCCACCCGACCGACGGAGCCGAGCGCCGGCTGCGGTACGGCAGCACGGGAGCCGGCGAGCTCAGGAGCTCCCGGCCCGTCGGCACCCCCCGAACGCCGGCCCGCACCTCACCGCCACAGCCTTCCGGCCCGCACCCAATCACCGCACGCGCGCGGCCACTCACCGCGCGCCCCCACTCACCAGGGATGCGCCGCCAGATACGCGCCGATCTCCTTCCGCTCCCAGGCGCCGTCCGCCACGACCACCCGGTAGCGGCGGGTGAGGGTGTCGCCGGGGGCCAGCTCCAGTTCGTCGTGGAAGGCCCAGGACGGGGCGATGCCGGCGAAGGGCTCGTTGCGGACGAACCAGTGCGCGGGGTGGGCTCCCGCGTCACCAAACTGATCGTTCTCGGGGGCGTGCGCGAAGACGACCGTGGCGTGACCGTCGGTGCCGTCGTGCTCGCCGGACAGCGCCAGCCAGGGGCCCTGGGTTCCCATCAGGCCGGGCCCCTCCCCCTCGGGGCCGATGATCCGGCCGTCGCGGAAGGCACGCGGGCCGCGCCAGAACAGGCCCGTATAGCCGGCCCTCTCCCGCCCGGCGGTGGTCGGACTGCCGAACCGCAGCGGCTCCTCGCGGCGGTTGGTGATCGCGCTGGACCAGGTCAGCGCCCAGGAACCGGCGGCCCGGTCCACGTCGTGCACCTCGATCCGGCGCCGCTCCTCGGCCCACAGCTCCCCGCCGTGCGGATGCCAGGTCAGCCGCTCGGCGACGACGACGCGGTCGCCGTCGGCCGCGACCTCGTCGAAGCCGACGTGCGCCATCGAGCCGACGCGCTCCGGGAGTTCCAGATACCCCTCGCCGTGGACGTAGCTGTTGCCGCCCCACAGGTTGGCGCCCGAAAGGTGCGAGGCGGTCAGCGACAGCCCCTTGTGCCACCGGTGGTCGTTGGGCCGGTAGTCGGTGACGACATCACCCGCGAGGGTGCGCAGCGGGTGGATGTACGGCTTCGGCGCCTCCCAGGCCGCCTCGGGCCGGTAGACGTACGCGAGCAGTTCGACGCCGCTGTCCGGATCGGTCACGGTGACGCGGTCGCCGTGGATGTGGACCAGACGCAGCCCGGTCATGCCGACACCTCACGGACGCCGACGGCCACGCCGGTGGGCCGGACGGCGCCCGCAACACCGGGGGCCCAGCCGGGAGCGCCCCCGTGCAGGGCCGTGTAGAACGGGTCCCCGGGCCCGATCTCGCCCCGCTTCACCGTCACGTCGGTGAACGCCGACTTGTACAGCGCGCTGACCAGTTCCAGGCTGGTGCGCCCGTCGGCGCCGCTGCCGCGCGGCCGCTCCCCCGCCCGCATGCTCGCGACGAGCGAGCGCAGCTGGGCCAGGTGGGAGCTGGGCACGTCCAAACCGAAGTCCTGCCAGGCGGCGGCCCGTGCCGCGGGGACGTGCCGGGCCGGGGTGATACGCCAGTTCGCGTTTCTGTGGCCGTAGAGGTGGGTCAGCTCCACCGTGGCGTCCTCGCAGTCGATGCGGATGCGGCTGACCTCGTCAGGGCTGAGGACGCTGTTCACGATCGTGGACATGGCGCCGTTCTCGAACCGGACCAGGGCGGTGGACACATCCTCCGTCTCCACGTCGTGGACGAGCCGGCCGGCCATGGCCCGCACCTCGCTCCACGGTCCGAGGAGGTCGAGCAGGAGGTCCATCTGGTGGATGCCGTGGCCCATGGCGGGGCCGCCGCCCTCCGTCTGCCAGCGTCCGCGCCACGGAACGGCGTAATAGGCCGTGTCGCGATACCAGGTCGTCTGGCAGTGTGCGACGAGCGGCCGCCCCATCGCCTGCTCGGCGAGCAGTCGCCGTACGTGATGGGAACCGGAGCCGAAGCGGTGCTGGAAGACGATCGAGGAGTACGGCCCGCTCCCGGCCCCCTCCTCGGCGACCACGGCGTCGTAGTCGGCGAGGGTCGGCACGGGCGGCTTCTCGCACCACACCCAGGCGCCGGCGCGCAGCGCCGCCACGCTCTGCTCGCGGTGCAGGGTCGGCGGGGTGCAGATCGCCACCAGGTCGGGGCGCTGCTCCGCGAGCATGCGCTCCAGGTCGGTGTAGGCGTGCGCGATCCCGCCCTCGGCGCAGAATGCCTCGGCCGCGCCGGCATCGACGTCGACGGCGGCGACGACTTCGGTCTCCCCCTCCGCCGCGAGCTGGGCGAGCGCCGGCAGGTGGGAGCCGCGGGCGATGGCACCCGTGCCGATGACGGCGGCACGGATCCGGCGTCCGGCGAGCGGAGGGGATGGGGACATGGGCGTGATCAGCACTCCTCCGACGAACGACCCAGTTGAGGGCAGGGACGGCGGCAGGTATCGATGACCGAATAGCAAGCGCTTTCCCTCGGCAGCAACGTAAGCGGCGGCCCCCTGGCCGGTCAACACATACGCCCTGTTCCACCGGCGTGCGCACCTCCCCTACCCGATCTCCTGCGAAACCCCTGTGCCAGGCCTGTCCCCCGGGGGCGCTACGCTGCCTTCGAACACACCCACTTGATCACCGCGCGCGGCGGCCCGCCGTGTCCGCCTGCCCTTCCCGATCGGCACTTGGACTCCGTAACCTCATGTCTTGGTTCGAATCACTCATCCTCGGACTCGTCCAGGGGCTGACCGAGTTCCTCCCCGTCTCCTCCAGCGCGCACCTGCGGCTGACCGCAGCCTTCTCAGGCTGGGAGGACCCCGGAGCCGCCTTCACGGCGATCACCCAGATCGGCACGGAAGCCGCCGTACTGATCTATTTCCGCAAGGACATCGGGCGGATCATCTCCGCCTGGTCCCGGTCGCTCTTCGACAAGACGATGCGCAAGGACCACGACGCCCAGATGGGCTGGCTGGTGATCGTCGGCTCGATCCCGATCGGTGTGCTCGGCGTCACACTCAAGGACCAGATCGAGGGTCCGTTCCGCGACCTGCGGATCACCGCGACGATGCTGGTGGTCATCGGCATCGTCATCGGCATCGCCGACCGGCTGGCCGCCCGCGACGAGAACGGCGGCCGGCACCGGGCGCCCAAGCAGCGCAAGGGCCTCGAGAACCTGAGCGTCAAGGACGGCCTGATCTTCGGCCTCTGCCAGGCCTGCGCCCTCATCCCGGGCGTCTCCCGCTCCGGCGCCACGATCAGCGGCGGCCTGTTCATGGGCTACAAGCGCGAGTCGGCGGCCCGTTACTCGTTCCTGCTCGCCATCCCGGCGGTGCTGGCCTCCGGCGTCTTCGAGCTGAAGGACGCCATGGAGGGCGGCCATGTGGCCTGGGGGCCGACCGGGTTCGCGACGGTGATCGCGTTCGTGACCGGATATGCCGTCATCGCGTGGTTCATGAAGTTCATCTCGCACAAGAGCTTCATGCCGTTCGTCTGGTACCGCATCGCCCTCGGTGTGGTGGTGATTGTGCTGGTCAGCATGGGTGTGCTGAGCCCGCACGCGGGCGAATCCGGCGGCTGAAACCGGGCCGCACAGGTAGCGCTGTCTAGCATTTCCTAGCGCCTGATTGCAGCATCACGCCATGATCATCTCCCACTTGTCTCCCACTCGTCTCCCACCTGGGAGGCGGGACGCACGGCCAAGTAGGGGATGACGCGGAAGGGCCCGCACGATGGTGCGGGCCCTTCCGCACAGAGGGTGGAACGCGTCATCTGAGGTTCATGTCCGGCCTAGGCCGCGACCCTCTCCACGAGGAAACGCAGCCGCTCGTCCACCGTGTCCCAGGCAGCACCCGGTGAGGTCGTCCAGCGCGGCGGCGGCCGTGAGGGTGAGCCGGCCGAGGCGCGCTTCCATGTCCTCCCACGTGTGCGTCACCTCGACTGCCTCACCAGGCGGACCCGTGCCCCGTACACCGTTATGGCGGCTCTGTTCCGTAGTCGGTGGTGACGGTTGGTGACGGGCGTCGTTGATGTTGTATGCGAGATGTCAACTCCCTCGTGGCAACGGTGTTCTCAGGGCTCTCAGCGCTGGTCATCGAGGATGTGGCGGACGACGGCGAGATGATCCGGGTCTTGGCCCGAACCCGGGATGTTCCCTTTCCCTGCTCGATGTGCGGGGTCCCGACGGGGAAGGTGCACGGATACCACGTCCGGACCGTTGCGGATGTGCCGGTCGATGGCCGCCGGGTCGTGGTCAACGTCCGGGTACGACGTCTGGTCTGCCCGGTCCTGGGCTGTCGGCGGCAGACCTTCCGCGAGCAAGTCCCTGGGCTGATCGAGCGCCTTCAGCGCCGCACCACGCGTCTGACCAGCCAGGTCTCGGGGGTGGTCAAAGAGTTATGCGGCCGGGCGGCTGCCCGGCTCACCCGGTTACTGGCCGTGCCCGTATCGTTCGCCACCGCCCTGCGGGTGCTGCGGGCAATACCCCCGCCGACGCTGCGGATCCCGAGGGTGATCGGGGTCGATGACTTCGCCCTGCGCCGCCGGCACCGCTACGCCACGCTCATCATCGATGCCGAGACCGGGGAACGCGTCGACGTCCTGCCCGACCGGGAAGCCGCCACATTGGAGGCTTGGCTGCACGGGCAGAAAGGGATCGAAGTCGTGTGCCGGGACGGCTCGGCCACCTACGCCGAGGCGATCCGCCGGGCCTTGCCCGACGCGGTGCAGGTCAGCGACCGCTGGCATCTGTGGCGGAACCTGTGCGACAAAGTTCTGGCCGAGGTCCGCGCCCACGCCCCCTGCTGGGCCACCGTCAACCCGCCCCGGCCCGGCGGCGTCCGCGAGCAGACCACCCGCGAGCGCTGGCATAAAGTCCACGCCCTCCTTGACTCCGGCGTGGGCCTGCTCGACTGCTCCCGCAGACTGAACCTCGCCCTGAATACCGTCAAGCGCTACGCCCGCATCCCTGAACCGCCCGCGGATCGCATCGCCCCCCGCTACCGGCCCACCCTTGTCGACCCCTACCGCGACCACCTGCGCCGACGCCGTGCCGAGGAACCCGCCGTCCCGGTCACCCATCTCCTCGAAGAGATCCGGAAGTTGGGCTATACCGGCAGTGCCAACCTGCTGGTCCGCTACCTCAATCAGGGCCGCGCTGAAGGCGACCGCCCCGTGACAACCCCCCGCCGCGTCGCCCGGCTCCTGCTCACCCACCCCGAGCACCTGTGGACCAAGGACACCGACCTGCTCGGCCTCCTCACCGCGGCGTGCCCGGAGATGACCGAACTCGCCCGACTCACCGGCGAGTTCGCCGCGTTCCTTACCCCGGCCCATGGCAACAACGACAAGCTCTCCCGGTGGATCGCGACAGTCCGCACCGCTGGCCTGCCCCACCTGCTCAGCTTCTGTAACGGCCTCGAACTCGACCGCGCCGCCGTGAACGCCGGCCTCACCCTGCCCCACCACAACGGCCGGACCGAGGGCGTCAATACCCGAACCAAGAAGATCATGCGGCAGATGCACGGCCGAGCAGGATTCGACCTCCTCCGTCACCGCATCCTCCTGCAATGAGGAGAACGCACCGTCACCACCGACTACGGAACAGAGCCCGATTGCTGACACGTCCTCAGGCCGATAAACAGGGGCAGCCACGCGCCGTGGACCATTACTGGGCATTCCGGGTCAGCGGGTGCGGGCCACCAGTGGCGGTGCTGGTGGAGAAGGCGTCAACACTGAAGGGGCGGCAGCGCCAGGCCACCCAGGCTTCCGGGGCTCGTCCAGCGAGCGGTGCAGCAGGCGCCCAGCGTTGTGGACCAGGTACGCGACGACGCCAGCAGCGTCACATTGCTGTGTTCAGGGGACCGCGTCCGGCACCTGAACAGCGGTGGCGGTGAGTGCCGCCGTAGCGCCCGCCCCAGAATGACATCGACCGTTTCGCCGATGTCACCGGCGATCACCAGTGGATCCACCTCGACCCGAACAAGGCCGCGAAGGGCCCGTACGGAACGACGGTCGCCCACGGCTATCTGGTCCCGTCCCTCGTCCCCATGCTCCTGTCGGAAGCCGCGCGGACCGAGGGGCTGACCGCCGCCATCAACTACGGCAGCAACAAGGTCCGTTGCCCGGCCCTCACACCCGTGAACTCCCAGGTGAGGGGCATGGTGGAGCTGACGGAACTGCGGCGCGGACCGCAGGGAGCCCAGGCCGTCCTCCGCGTCACCGTCGAGCGGCGGGGCGGCGACAAGCCTGTGTGCGTCGCCGAAGTCGTTGCAGTGCTCTTCGAGTGAACCCACAGAGGAGAAAGCTGACATGAGAACCCCTCCCTCATAGCGGAGGGAGGCATCACCCCGTCGGCGACCTCCTCCCCACGGAGACCAGCCGCGGCATCTTCCCCTTCGGCGGCGTCACCACCCCACCGTTCGACCCGGTCTGCCTCCGGCCAACCAAGGCAGCGCCCTCCTCGACAAGCGGCGGCTGGGCGAACTGGCCGTCCAGCGAGTCGGCCAACTCCCCGCAGGCGAACTGCCACCCCCTATCGTCCCGATACCAAACTTGGATGTCCGCGGCACGCCGTGACTCACCCTTTACCTCGATCCGGCAGCGAGGTTCGGGCGCTGAGCGACTCGGCGGTTCGCTCGCAATGTCCCCTGCAGTCGGGGGTGGGCCGTCGCGTGACGCTGCGGCTGCGCCGGGCTCCACGGGCCCGGGGTGGTGCGGGTCTCCCCCGTTCTGGTCTTCGTCGGGACAGGACCGACGGTCGGGTGACGGCGGGAAGTTCAGAGAGTCGCCGCCCGCAGGTGGTGAACGCGTTGGCCCAGGGCCAGGTGGCCTCGATGCGGAGCAGGCGGCGGGCGTGCTTCGCGATGCGGGCCCGCAGGCGGCAGAGGCGAAAGCGCCTGGTGCCGGGCTCGGCATCGACCAGATCGGCGTGGTCGCGCACCGCCAGGAGCCTCACCCAGGCGTCGCGGTCGGCGGTCAGGTTGGCGGAGAGCATCCAGCCGCAGTTCCCATCCCAGGACTCGGGTGGGAGGTCAATCAGGCCCATCACCTTGTTCGTGGGGCACCCGGTCCTCAGTTCGCTTCGCTGTAGTCGTCACCGCGGATGATGCCCCAAGGCAAGCCCCCACCTTGGGCCAACCGGCCCTTGGCTCGCATCTTACTTACCTGTAAGTTAGAAGCATGGTTACCACCGTGGCCGAAGTGGCCGCATCAGACATCAAGGCCCTTGAGGCGTTCTGCGATCGATGGGAGAGGGCTTGGAACGAGCACGATGGCGATGCCGCGGCGGCGTTGTGCGCCGAAGACCTGGTGTACGACGAGCCGGCGCTCGGTGAGACGGCACACGGCCCCGACAGCCTCCGCGCCTTCGTGACGCAGATGGCACAGGCCTTTCCCGACTACTCGTTCACGCGTATGGGGTTGTACGGGGAGGTGACGCGGCGGGCCGTGCTGGTGGCGTGGCGCTTCTCGGGGACCCTCGCCGGCACGGGGCAGCGCGTGGAGTTCCACGGTGACGACCGTCTGGAGCTGGGAGAGGACGGGCTGATCCACGCCTACCGGTGCCTGTACGACCACCGCTTCGTGCTGAGTCAGATCGGCCGCGCGAAGGCCGAGAAGTGACCGAGCCCGGCCGCACCCGTAAGCCGGCGTCGGTGCGGCGGGCTGAGATCATGGAGGCGGCCGACGCTGAGTTCGCCCGGAAAGGACTGTCGGGGGCGGGCATCGAGGCGATCGCCGCACGGGTCGGCATCTCCCATCCCCGCATCGTGCAGATGTTCGGCTCGAAGCGTGATCTGTTCCTTCAGGTCGTACACGCGGCCTACGACGGGATCGAGGCCACCTTCGAGAGCGCCGAACCGACGCTGAGCGCGCTCGGTGACGCCTACCGGCATCTCCTGCAGAGCCGACCCACTGTCGGCCTCGTCCTGTTGCAGGCTTATGCCGCGTCAGGCGACGCGGTGGTCCAGGAGTCGGTACGGCGGCGCCAGCTCGACCTCCAGCAGACCATCACCCGTCTGACGGGCGCCGACCCGATGCAGGTGCGCTCCTTCTTGGCCACCGGTCTCGTCCTGACGGTCTCCACCGTGCTGGACCTGCCTGAACGGCGCACCGACACGGAGTGGGGCGCCTGGATCATCGGCCGCACGGACCCACCCACCGACGAGCCATGAGGCGCAAGCGGCGACAGAACTGATGCGCCCTGAGGGGCACCCGCAGCGCCGCGACACCGCGCGATCGACGAGCCGTCACCCTAGGTCGCCGCAGCTGTCGCCGCATCTCCACCCGCCGGCTCGTCCTGGCGGTGGCTCTTTCGGCGCTGCTCGGCAGCGGAGCGTTCGTGGGCACGATGCCCCGACGGGGCGCCCACCTTCCCGAAAAGGATGCACCATGACAGAACACCTTGAAATCCCATCGGCTTCAGGCACCTTCGACGCGATCGCAGCAGGACCCGCCGACGGGCGCCCCGTCCTGCTCCTGCACGGCTTTCCCCGGACCGCCGTCCTCTGGGAAGAACAAGTGGCCGCGCTGGGTGACCAGGGCTTCCGCGCGGTCGCGCCCGACACCCGCGGCTATTCGCCAGGTGTGCGCCCGATGCGTGCCGACGCGTACGGGGTGAGCGAACTGGTCGGGGACGTTCTGGCGGTGGCCGACGCACTCGCCTGGAACCGCTTCGACCTCGTCGGACACGACTGGGGCGGCGCCATCGCCTGGTGGACCGCGGCCCGGCACGCCGAGCGACTGCGCACGCTCACCACCGTGTCGACGCCGCATCCCAACGCGCTGGGCGAGGCACATCGCACCGACGACGACCAACGCCGTCGCTCCCAGTACCAGCAGGACTGGCGCAGCCCCGACACAGAGGCCCGCTTCCTCGCGGACGACGCCGCGCTCCTGCGTTCCCTCTACCAGGGCAAGGTTGCCGACCATCACGTCGACTCATACGTACAGCGTCTGTCCGAACCCGGTGCGCTGAGCGCGGCCCTCAACTACTACCGCGCCGACCGGCCTGACGCCGCGGTCGGGAAGATCCAGGTACCCACGCTCTACGTCTGGGGCACCGAGGACGTCGCGCTCGGGTCCACCGCAGCTCATGCCACAGAAAAATGGGTGAGCGGCCCCTACTCGTTCCACGCACTGCAAGGCATCAGTCACTGGGTCCCCGATGAGGCTCCCGAGGTCCTCACCAGCCTGATCATCGACCACCTGAACGAGCATGCACCGGCGCTCTGACGCAGTAGTCAGTACCAGTGCTTGCCCAGCGAGCGGGGAGTGCCCGGCATGGGCCTGCCGCCAGGGGCGGGACCGACGTCGGGGCCCTGGCCGTCGAGCATGCAGGAAACGGAATCTTGCGATATGACCTCACTCACCCTCGTCCAGCTCACTGAACGGCTCCGCAAGGACCTCGGTCGCCCCGAGCGTGACCTGCTGGCGCCGGGCAGCGCCTGGAACCTGTCCCAGACACTGCAGCACTGTGCCCAGACCGTCCGCTACTCCGTCTCCGGTTATCCCAAGCTCAAGCCCGCCCTGTTCCGGGCGACGGCAGGCGCTCTGGCCAAGTGGGTCTTCCTGCGCCGCGGAGCGATGAAGCACCCGCTCGGCGCGGAGATCGACGGAGCGCCGCCGCTGGACCCGGGCCTGCCGGTGAGCGAGGCCGCGGCCGGCTTCACGGACGCGGTGGCCCTGTTCACCGGCCACACCGGAGAACACGCCCCCCACCCCGCCTACGGACGCTGCACACACGACGAGTTCGCGCGGCTGCATACCATGCACCTCGCCGAACACCTCCCGGGACTGGCCCATGCCTGACACTGCTCCCGCCGGTGCTCGTTCATCGTGACGCAGGACGTGCGCGACGCCGTTCTGCGGCCGGGCGAATTCACCCTCCGCACGAAGCTGACAGTTCCCATCGAACGGGCCATGGCTCGCCCTGCCGTGATCATGGCCCCGACGGCAGTCGCACGAAGCTGACGCCGTGGGCGACTCGGCGTGACACGCGGCGGCGGACTGAACGGCACATCGAAGCTCCGGTCGGGCAGAACGACCTGACAGGTCACTCTGCCCACCGGAGCTTCGTCGCGTACGTCGTGTGCCACCTGGCATCGTCACGCCGCCGAGACCCGCCCACCTACGGGATCGTGGCGGTGGTCATACGGCCACCCGAGAACTGTGGCATCGCCCGCCCTACCCCTGTAGCGCCTGTGCCGCGTGCGGACCGGGCGGCTGTCGAGGGGCGGGGTTCTCAGCCGAGTGTCCAGTTGACGCTGTCGGTATAGGTGGAGCCGTTGATGGTCGCGGTGACCGTCACGGTGTTCTGGCCGGGCCTCAAGGTGATGCTGGGCCATCTGAAGATGTGGTCGCTGCTGCTCCGGGTTCCCAGGGAGGTGCCGTTGAGGGTGGCGGTGACCTGGCCCGCGTTGGAGTAGACCTTGAGTTCGGTGGTGGGCTCGGTGCGCTGGGTCCACCGACGGCTGGTGATGTAGAGGGTGGGAGTGGTAGCCCAGTTGGACTTGTACCAATAGAAGGCGTCCTTGCGGATCTGCCGGTCGCGGGTGACCAGGCCCTTGTCGTTGATGCCGGGCTGGCCCCCCTCGCTGCGGCCGTCGGAGGGGAAGTCGAACATGGCCCAGACGAACGTGCCCCAGATGAAGGGACGGGCGGCGAGCTGCTTCCAGGCCGCTTCGTGGAACAGCGACTGGTACTCCTCGGGGTGCCAGGATCCGCCCGGAGCCGGCTTGGGCGGGTTGAGGGCGTGCTGGGTGGTGCTGGCGCCGACGCCGTACTCCGACATGGCGATCCTGCGGGACGGGGAGGTGGCGTGCAGGTTGTCGGCCCACGCGCCGAGGTCGCCGTCCTTGGAGCCGTAGTACCAGCCGTAGTACTTGTTGAAGCCCGTGGTCTGGGTGTGCAGTCCCGCCTGCGCGTTGTCGGGGTCCTCGCCGCGGACCGCGTAGGTGGAGAGCCTGTCCGGGTCCTCGGCCTCGACGATGTCGGCCAGTGACGCGAGCAGCGTGTTCGTGGCGGTGCCGTTGTAGTCGATCTGCTCGTTGCCGATGCCCCAGAAGGCGATCGAGGGGTGGTTGTAGTTCTGCCGGATCAGTTCCCGCAGCTGGTTCTGGGTGCTGGTGGTGAAGGCGGCCGAGTCGGTGACGAGGTCGACCAGGGGAATCTCCGCCCACACGATCATTCCGCGTTCGTCAGCGAGGTTGTAGTCCTTCTGGTCGTGCTGGTAGTGCGCCATCCGGACGGCGTTGGCGCCGATCTCGCTGATGAGGTCGAAGTCCTGGGTGTGATCGGCGTCGGATATCGCCCAGCCCTGGCCGGCCCGGTCCTGGTGCAGGTTGACGCCATGCAGGTGGAGGTGGCTGCCGTTGAGGCGGAACCCGGTGTTGGCGTCGACGGCGATGGAGCGAAGACCCAGGCGTTCGGTCACCACATCCGTGATCTGGTCCCCGCCCCCGGTGACGTCATGGATCTCGACGCCGGCGTTGTGGAGGTAGGGATCCGCCAGGCCGTTCCACAGGTGCGGGCTGCTGATGTGGAGAGTCTGCTGGACCTCCGTGCCGGTGGCCGCGAGGACGGTCTGCGCGGTGCTGCTCGTCTCCGCGACGACGGTCCCGCTCTTGTCCGCGATGACGCTGCGCACGACCACCGATCTGGTGGTGGTGCTGTCGTTCCACAGCTTCGTCGTGACGGTCACCGTGGCCGAGGCCGCGCTCACGTTGGTCTGCCGGAGGTAGACGCCGGGGCCCGCGTAGTCCGTCATCCGGACGTGGAGGTCGTCGACGGCCCACAGGCTCACGTTGCGGTAGATGCCGCCCTGGAAGGTGTAGTCCGCGCTCAACGGGGCGATGCCGGTGTCGCGGGCGTTGGTCACCTTCACCGCGATGACGTTGTCCCCGCCCGGGACGAGCGCGGCCGTGGCGTCGAAACGGAAGCGGGAGTACCCGCCCTTGTGCTGCCCGAGGTACGTGCCGTTGACCCAGACGTCGGCGATCTGGTTGACCCCGGCGAACTGCAGGTACAGCCTCTTTCCGGCGAGTTCGGCCGGCACGGTGTAGCGGCGGCGGTACCAGCCCACTCCGCGGTAGTAGTCGTTGCCGCCGTCGGCACCGCCGACGGCGTTCCACGTGTGGGGGGTGACGACGGACGTCCATCCGGAGTCGTCGAAACCGGGCGCTTGCGCACCAGTGGCGTCCGCTCTGATGAATCGCCACCCGTTGTTGAGGTGGATCCACACCCGCGGATCCGGCGCCGTGTACGTCACAGCGGCGGACGCGGCACCGGCATGCGGGATCCCGGCCAGCGTGGCCAGAACTCCCGCTGCCGTCCCGCCGAGTACCTGTCGGCGACTGGGCAAACCTGTCATGTCAGAACTCACTTTCCGTGGAGTCGAGAAGGAAATCGACCTGGCGCGGCATTACGCCGACGACCGTGGCGGGCCGGGCAGCACCCGGATCGGGCTGACGGCCTGCTTCAGACAACCGGGAGGAGTGCCCCGGCCCGCCTCGCGTCCAGTCGGCGCTTCTCCCGGGCAGCGGCGCCGTAGTGGCACGAGGTGTGATTCTCGGAGATGCGGGGCCGCGCCGGCCGGCGCGGCCGTTGGTCATGTGGAAGCCGGGCGAGGTCGCACCTGGAGAGAGGGCCCCGGCACGTCGGCACAGTCGAGCGGAATGCCTCCCGATGACCCCATGGCCGAACCTCGCCAAGCCCGAGGAAGGACCGACACACGGAGCAACCCCCTATACCTGGGCTCACCACTCGGCTTCCGCCATCGGCTCTCGGACGACTGCGACGCGCTCATGGAGTCGGGAACCCGGTAGAGACAACGCTCGTGGCCGACCCTGCGCGCAGGGCACAGCCCGCAAGGCTGGGTGGGGTTGATCACGACCAGGCCACCGGGCTTGAGGCCGGCGACGGCCGGGCCGACCTCGGTGACCGTGCCCACGCCCTCGCGGCCGAGGATCAGGCCCTTCTGTCCGATGGCGTACTTGCCCTTCCGTTTGGTCATCAGACGGTGTGCGAACCCATGGATGCATCCTTGAAGACCGCACCGCTGTTTCGGCCCGTCGCTGACGAAGTGTGTGCCGGGAAACGGTCCTGACGAGGGCGGTGGGCTTCGCCGGGTCGCCTGGCCGGCCGCCATCGCCCCTCGACAGCGGCCCGGGGCTCGCCGAGCTCGGCACAGGCTCGCGCGTAGGCCTCGGCCCGGCCGATCTCGGAGAGGGGGATGCGGCAGGCGCCCGGCTCGAGCGGCATGCTCTCGTCGAGGGCAGTCCGCGGTCCGGGACCATCGTTCGGGGAACCGCCAGCCACCCCCGCCGCCGGGCCGTGCAGCGCCCGGTCGGCCCGCCGGCCCACGGTGGGCAGCAGCGTCGCCGACGGGCTCTGTTGCTCAGGCGCCCGGTGTGATGCGCAGCCTGATGGTGCGGGCTTCGGGGCGCAGCACGAACTCCGGCCACACGTCCGGCCCGCAGGACCGGGAGCCGAGTCCGTGCTGGACGGCGTCGATGATCAGGTGACTCGCGGTCGACTCCGGGAGCTCGAAGGGATGTGCGGCGCTGGCGATCTGCTGGGGGGTGTGGCGCCCGAGGGTGAAGCCGGGGCGCCGACCGCGGGCGTCGGGGAGTGCCACGAGCCGCAGTACCTCGGTGCCGCCGCTGGTCAGCGTGAGGCGCCGCAGCTGGGAGCGGTGGCCGGTCTCCTGGGGGCGCGCGTAGGCGACCGCGAGGTCCCCGATCGGGTAGGAGAAGCGGCCGGTGCGGGCCGCGCGGAGACTGTCGGGGTAGGACTCCAGCGGGCCCAGGCCGAACCAGTCCGCGCCGTCGACGGGTGCCGTCCCGTCGGGCAGTTCGAAGCGCACCCCGATCCGCGGCCACACCGACCGCCAGCCGCGCGACGGCTCGATCTCCACGCGCAGTTCGAGTTCGCCGTCCTCGATCGACCAGAGGGACTCCACGGTCACCGAGAGGGCGGAGCCCGCGGCGGAGACCCGGTCCACGGTGCGCAGGGCGTCCGCGGCCTGCTCGACGTCGAGGCGCCGCGTGGTCAGCCGGTCCAGGCCGTCGCGGCGCCAGGTGTCGGCGCTCGACACCCCGAGGACGCTGTTGTCGCTTCCCTCCAGCCGGTCGGCCCGGCTCTCGTCGTTGTCGGTGGGCGCGCGGAACAGTTCCAGGCGAGGGCCGGCCACGGGGCGCCCGGCGAGGCGGGTGAGGGAGCCGCCGGTGAACTCGGCGATGCCGAGCGTGAGCGTTCCCTCGCCGGGCCGCCAGTCGCGCCGGGGCCGGGCGACGGGCACCGGCCGCCGTACCGAGCGGTCGAGTTGGGCGGTGGCGATCTCATGCCCCTGCGGCGCCCAGGCGGTCGCCGTCGCCAGCACCGCCTCGACCGTCAGCCAGGTCTCGCCGTCCGGGGCCACCGCGACCGGCGGCAACGGCACCCGCCCCGACTCGCCCGCCGCGAGGACCGGGGCATCCCACTCCCCCAAGTCCACGAGGTTCCCGTCGTGCTCGACGCGCCAGCGAAAGCGCAGGTCGGACGTGTCGGCCGAGTGCCGCAGGTTGGTGATCACGAGCTTGTCGCCGTCGAAGGCGAAGCGGATCGGCGTCACGACCGCCTTGAACTCGTACAGGCTCGGCGTCGGCACGTCGTCGCTGAGCAGCATCCCGTCCATCACGAAGTTGCCGTCGTGCACGACCTCCCCGAAGTCGCCGCCGTAGGCGTGGTACGGCGTCCCGTCCGGGGCCGTGGCCAGGATGCCGTGGTCGCGCCACTCCCAGACGAAACCGCCGTGCACCCGCGGGAACCGGTGGACCAGTTCCTCGTACTGGTCGAGGGCACCCGGCCCGTTGCCCATCGAGTGGGCGTACTCGCACAGCAGGAACGGCTTGGTGCGCTGCCGGGCGCCCTGCGCGGGGGTGCAGCCGAGCAGCGGCGCGACGGAACCGTCCGTGCCGATCTGCTCGATCTCCGGGACCGTCGGATACATGCGGGAGTAGACGTCGGTGTACTCGCCGGTGTAATCGCCTTCGTAGTGCACGGGACGCTCGGGGTCGCGGGCGTGGACCCAGGCCGACATCGCGGCGAGGTTGGCGCCGGTTCCGGCCTCGTTGCCGAGTGACCAGATCACGATGGCGGGGTGGTTCTTGTCCCGCTCGACGGTGCGCTGGACACGGTCCAGATAGGCGGCGCGCCAGGCCGGGTCGTCGCTCGGGTTGTCGGCCCAGTCGACGTTCTCGAAGCCGTGGGTCTCCAGATCGCTTTCGAGGACGACCCAGAAGCCGAGTTCGTCGGCGAGGTCGAGCAGCCGGGGATGCGGGGGGTAGTGACTGGTGCGGATGGCGTTGACGTTGAACCGCTTCATGCGGGCCAGGTCCGCGCGGGCGTGCTCCTCGTCGAAGACCCGGCCGCGCTCGGGGTGGGCCTCGTGCCGGTTCATCCCGTGGAAGACGACACGGCGGCCGTTGACCAGGAGCCGGTCGCCGTGGATCTCGACCGTGCGGAAGCCGACCCGCAGGGCGATGCTCTCCGCGGCCGAGGACACGGTGGCGTCGTACAGGCGGGGCCGCTCGGCCGACCACGGCTGGACGCCCGCGATGTCGAGGGGCGCCACGTCGGCCGGGGTGGCCCAGACCCGCTCGACGCCGAGTTCGGGGATGCGCAGGGTGACGGGGAACGCGGCGGCGTCGGCGGTGACCTCCGGGTCGATACGGCCGTTTCCGTGGTCGTAGCCGGTGCGCAGCCAGACGTCCTCGACGCCCCCGGCCGGGCGGGCGAGCAGGGTGACGTCCCGGAAGATGCCCGGCAGCCACCACTGGTCCTGGTCTTCCAGGTAGCTGGCGGCCGACCACTGGTGCACCCGTACGGCGACGACGTTGCCGCCCGGTCGCACCGCGGACGTCACGTCGAACTCGTGGGCCAGCCTGCTGCCACTGGCGCTGCCGATCTCGACGCCGTTCACCCACACCCGGAACAGCGACTCCACCCCGTCGAACCGCAGCAGGACCCGCTCGGCGTCCGACCAGTCCTCGGGGACGTCGAAACGGCGGCGGTAGTCGCCGGTGGAGTTCTCGTCGGGGACGTGCGGCGGGTCGATCGGGAAGGGGTACTGGACGTTCGTGTAGATCGGCCGGCCGTAGGCGCCGTCGCCCTCCAGCACCCAGTGCGCCGGCACCGGGATGCTGTCCCAGCCCCGGTCGTCGAAGTCCTCGGAGGCGAAGTCCTCGGCGACGGCCGCCGTGGGCGACAGACGGAACTGCCAGGAGCCGTTGAGCGACTGGGAGGGAGCGTCGGAATGCAGCCAGGAGCGGGCCGGGCGCAGGGCGCCCCGCCACGGTGCGGTGTCCGACACATACGTGGGGAGCTGGGAAGGCAAGGGGCTCACAACCTTGTTGGGGCGTTCGGTGCTCACAGGTGCTGCTCCGGGGAAGTGCGGGGAACGAGTGGGGGGTTCAGGTTCAGCCCTTGTTGGCGCCCAGCGTGAGGCCGCTGACGAACTGCCGCTGGAGCACGAAGTACACGATCAGGGTCGGGATCGCGGTGAGCAGGGCTCCGGCTGCGACCAGGTTGGGGTCGGTGAAGTACTGGCCGGAGAGGTTGTTCAGCGCCGAGGTGATCGGCATGTTCTCGCCGGTGGAGATCAGCACGATCGCCCAGAAGAAATCGTTGTAGATCCAGATGGACAGCAACGTCGCCAGGGCGGCCATGGCGGGCTTGCACAGGGGCAGCACGATCTGCCAGTACAGGCGCCAGACGGAGGCGCCGTCGACCAGGGCGGCCTCGGTCAGCTCGTGCGGCAGGGAGCGCATGTAGTTGGCCAGCACGAAGGCGCAGAAGCCGGACTGGAACGCCACGTGGATCAGTACCAGGCCCAGCGCGGAGTCGTAGAGCTTGCCGCTCATGGTGATGCCGGGCAGGTCGATGAGCAGATACAGGCGGTACAGCGGGGTGATGATGACCTGCTGGGGCAGCAGGTTGCCGGCCGTGAACACCAGCAGCAGGAACAGATTGACCCGGAAGTCGAAGCGGCTGACGTAGAAGGCGACCATCGACGACAGGAACAGCGTCAGCAGCACCGCGGGGATCGCCACCAGCAATGTGTTGCCGAAGTAGTGCAGCATGTCTGACTGCTGGAAGGCGTTGGTGAAGTTGTCGAGGCTCAGTTCGTCGGGCCAGGAGACGTAGCCCTTGGTGCTGGTCTCGGCGTACGGGCGCATCGCCGCGTACATCGCCCACAGCAGGGGTGCGAGCCAGGCCAGCGCGGCACCGGCGAGGAAGACGTGCAGCAGGATCCGGGCAGGGCGGACGGGGGTGCGCTGCTTGGCCAGCGCGCCAGAGTTCAAAGGGGTGGCGCGAAGCGCCTCGTTCAGGGTGGTGGTGGGCGACGGGTGGGAGCTCATGCGCGCCGCTCCTTCCGGAAGGTCGCGATCAGATACGGGATGATCACGGCAAGCGAGATCACCAGCAGGACCACGGCGATCGCGGAGCCGTATCCGATGCGGCTGGACTCACCGATGATGTTGTTGGTGACCAGGATCGACAGCAACTCGGTGCCCTCGGCGCCCTTGTTGAAGACGAAGACGAGGTCGAAGGCGCGCAGCGCCTCGATGATCGTCACGACCAGGACGACGGTGTTGGTGGGGCGCAGGGTGGGGAAGATGACGTTCTTGAACGTCTGCCACTCGTTGGCGCCGTCCAGCGAGGACGCCTCCCGAAGCGCCGGGTCGACACCCTTCAGGCCGGCCAGGTAGAGAATCATCATGTAGCCGGTGTGGCGCCAGGAGGCGGCGATGAGGACGGACCACAGGTTGAGGTCCGGGTCGCCGATCCAGTCGATGTAGTGGCCGGGCTCGTTGGCGCCGATGATGCTGTTGATCAGGCCGGTGTCGGGGTTGTAGACGAGCTGCCATACGAACCCGATGACCGCCATCGACAGCACGACGGGCAGGAAGAACGCGGTCTGGTACACCTTGCTGAACCGGATCTTCTTGTCGAGCTGCACGGCCAGGAACAGGCCGAGCGGCGTCGGGATCAGGATGAGCACGACGAACCAGACGATGTTGTGCTCGACGGCGGGCCAGAACTGCGGGTTGCTGGTGAACAGCTCACGGAAGTTGTCCAGGCCGACCCATGTGATGGAGTCGAAGCCGATGCCGTCCCAGGTGGTGAAGGCCAGCGCGATCGAGGCGAGAGCTGTGAGCCAGACGAGCATGACGTGCAGGATCGTCGGCACCCCGGCCATCAGGCCGAGGGTGAGGCGGTCCCGTCGGGTGAGCAGCCGTCGGTGGCCCAAGGGGGCGCGCAGCCGCTTGGTCTGATTCTTGGTCACATTCTTCGGGTTGCCCGGGGGCGGCACTGCGGCCGCCCCCGAGGTGCTGGTGGTTCCGGTCCCGGTACCGGTGTTCGTGGTGGCGGTCATGCGGACGCGAAGATCGTCTTCTTCTGGCGCTCGATCGACGCCAGCAGGCTGTCGACGCCCTTGGGGTCGCGGACGAACTTCTGCAGGGCGGGCTGCATCACCGTGGAGGTGAAGTCCGGGCGGCTGTCGCGGTCCATGAACTGGGTGAGGTGCTTGGCGCCGGCGATCGTCTCGTACGCCTTCTTCTGGAGCGGGGTGTACGAGGAGGTGTCGGCCTTGTTGGAAGCCGCGACCAGGCTCGGGTCGGACTTCAGGTAGATCTGCTCTGCCTCCGGGGTGCCCAGGAACTCCAGGAGCTTCAGCGCGCCGTCCTTGTTCTTCGGAGCCTTGGAGAGCATGAAGCCGTCGGTGGGCGCCTCGACGGTGTCCTGTCCGTGCGCGGAGTCGATCTCCGGGAAGGGGAAGAAGTCAAGGTCGTCCAGGTCGGCCTTGTTCGTGAACTGCTGCGCCACGAAGCTGCCGAACAGGTACATGCCCGCCTTCTTCGAGATCAGCGTCTGGGCCGCGTCCTGCCAGGTGCGGCCGACCGCGCCCTCCTGGTGGTAGGGGAGGATCTCGGCCCAGTGGTCGAAGGCGGTGCGGACCTTGGCATCCGTCCAGGACGCCTTGCCGGCCATCAGCTCGACGTGGAAGTCGTAGCCGTTGGTACGGAAGTTGATCTGGTCGAAGGTGCCGAGCGCGGGCCAGGCGTCCTTGTCGCCGAAGGCGAACGGAACCAGGCCGTCCTTCTTCATCTGCTTGCACAGGGCGACGAGCTGGTCCCAGGTGGTGGGGACCTCGTAGCCGTACTTCTCGAAGACGCTCTTGCGGTAGAAGACGCCCCAGAGGGACGTGGAGATGGGCACGAAGTAGTACTTGCCGTCCGCGCCCTTGCTGAGCGCCTTCATCGCCTCGGGGAAGTTTCCGCCGATCTTCTGCCACACGTCGTCGATCGGGGAGGCGAGGCCCTTGGCGGCGAAGAACTGCATGCGGTAGCCGGCGAACCAGTTGAACACGTCGTCCGGGGTGCCCTGGAGGTAGGTGTTGATCTGCTCCTGGAACGTGTTGTGGTCCTTGGTGTTCACGTCGACCGTGATCCCGGACTGCTTCGTGAACGCCGCGTAGATCTCGGCGAACGCCTTCTTCGGCACCGCGTCCGACGCGTTCGACCCGAGGCTGACGGTCTTGGGGTCGGATGCCGTGCCGCTGCCGCTGCCGCTGCCGCCGCAGGCGCTGAGCAGCGGTATGCCGGCGCCGAGGACGGCTGCGCCACCGATACCGCGCAGGACGGTGCGTCGGCTGGCAGAAGGCATGGGCCGACCGAGGGAGGAAGAGTGCATTTCGGCTCCTGACAGGGCGGCCGTGCTCAGGCGGCACGTCGGCCCGCGGGGTGTGACGGGGAAGCGGTCGTCTACGCGACCAAGACTCAACACGATCGAACAAATTCGACCGGCGGTTGGGAGGAAGAGTGAACGCTCCGAGGAGTCGCTGTCAAGCCCCTTCGACCTGACCTCAGAGCTGACCGTACCTGTCGGCAGGACGGCCGGCCTACCGCCGGAGGGGAGCGACACCCCCGTTCCGCGAGCCGGCGCGAGAGCCAACTTGTATCCCTTGACCAGCAGATATGTCCACCACGGGGGCTCTCCGCACGGCGACTGCGACTCCCTTCGCCGACCGGCCGCCCTCCGACGAACCCGCATCCGCCCCTCGGAATCGATACCGCCGGAACCCTTGACGTACCGCTGTCGGCTACGTAGACATGACCACGCGGTCAGACCGCGTGGTCATACAGTTGACCGCCTTCGATGCAGACGTACGGCCGTCGGGAGACTTCATGGCAGCAGTGGTGGGACGGAGCGAGGGCTCCGCTGTGCCGCGCAGCGCGGACGTGGCCCGCCTGGCCGGGGTGTCACGCAAGACGGTGTCCCGGGTCCTCAACAACGAGCCGTACGTCTCCGAGGACGCCCGCACCAAGGTCCTCGCGGCCGCCGAGGAACTCGGCTACCGGCTGAACCAGGCGGCCAGGACACTGGTCTCCGGGCGTACCGGCTCCATCGGTGTGGTCGCCCTGGGCACCGCCGGCTACGGGACCGCTTCACTGCTCGTGCACATCGAGCGGGCCGTGCGCGACGCGGGCTACGCGCTCCGCGTGGTCAACACGCCCGACGGCGACCCGACGGGCATCGCGGGTGCCGTGGCGTCGCTGCTCGAACAAGGGGTGGACGGCGTCATCGTCTCCGAACCCATCGTGGAAGGAGACATCAGCGTCCGCGTCGGCGTCCCCGTCCTCTTCCTGGGAGCACCGCCCGCCTTCACCGCCACCCGCACCGTGACCATGGGTGTGGGCGCACAGGAACTGGCGCGGGCGGCCACCGAGCATCTGCTGGACCTGGGACACACGACCGTTCATCATCTCGCCGGTCCGCGGCGCTGGTACGCCACCAAGGACCGCATCGAAGGATGGCGTGCGGCGCTCGCGGCACGGGGCGCGCACGAGCCGCCACTGCTCAACGGTGACTGGTCGGCTGCCTCCGGCCATGCCGTGGGCCGGGCGCTGGCGTCGGACAGGTCCGTGACCGCTGTCTTCGCGGCGGGCGACGAGATGGCCATCGGGCTCATCCACGCCCTGCGGGAAGCCGGGCGCCGCGTACCCGAGGACATCAGCGTCGTCGGCTTCGACGGCAACCCGGTCTTCGCCTACGTCTCTCCTCCCCTGACCACCGTGCGCCAGCCCTTCGAGGCCGCGGCCAGAGAGGGCATCCGCCTTCTCGTGCACGCGATCGAGAAGCCCGACACCGACCTGCCGCAGGCGAGCGACCCACCGGTCGAACTCGTCGTCCGCGGCTCGACCGCGCCTCCGCCGTCGCACCCCGACAAGACGGACCGGCCCACCACCTGAGAGCACCCCGGCTTCGGAGAACACACCGCGCCCCGGGCACAGCTCCGCCACTCGCACCAGCCGTCTCACTCGCGAGGCGGATCGGTCCGACTCCTATGCCGCACGACACCGCGGTTCCTCGTACGCGGTGGACGTGCACTCCGGGCTCGCCGCTTCCCACCCGGTTTCGTCCCGGGCGGCACGCACCGGACCCTCCTGTCCCTCCCCTGCCCTGAGAGCCGCACATGTCCCCTGCACTGTTGAGCGCCAGACCCGGCGCCGCTCAGCATTCCCGCCCCACCACCCTGCTGTTGCTCATCCTGGCGCTGATCGTCGCCGCGGCGACGATTGTGCTGCCTGCCTCGGGGCGGGCTCAGGCCCTCTCCCGTCCCTCGCAGACCATGTACACCCCGCCCGCGGGTGCGCCCTCGCCCGGTTCGCTGTACCCGCGGGTGCTGCGTCTGCAGCACAACGGATCGGCCAACGGCACCCTGCTCGCCACGTTCGAGCAGTACACCAACGGTACGCCCGTCTTCCCGATCTACCGCTCCACCGACAACGGCGACTCCTGGAGCAAGCTCTCCGACGTAGCCGACACCGAGAACGGCTGGGGCATGCGCTGGCAGCCCGAGCTCTTCGAACTGCCCACGGCCATAGGCGACTTCCCGGCCGGGACCATCCTGGCCGCAGGTGACTCGGTGCCCTCCGACCGGTCGGCCACCAAGATCGACATGTACGCCAGCACCGACCGCGGTCAGACCTGGGACTTCGTCAGCAACATCGCCACAGGCGGCTCGGCGTTCGACACGAACGGCCAGACTCCCGTGTGGGAGCCGTTCTTCCTCGTCTCCGACGGCAAGCTGATCGTCTACTACTCCGACCAGCGCGACCCCGACCACGGCCAGAAGATCGTCCACCAGGTCTCCACCGACGTCCGCAACTGGGGCCCCGTCGTCGACGACGTGGCAATGCCCACCGCCGGCGACCGGCCGGGCATGCCCACCGTCGCGAAGCTGCCGAACGGCAAGTACGTCATGTCTTACGAGTACGGCGGCGCTCCCGAGGGCAACTTCTCCGTCTACTACAAGATCTCCTCCGACCCGGAGGCGTTCGGCTCGGTCACCGGCATCCCGCTGCGGACGACGGGCGGCGTGGTGCCGCAGAGCGCTCCCTACATGACCTGGCTGCCCACCGGCGGCCCCAACGGCACACTCGTCGTCAGCGCCAACAGCGCCGAGGACCTGTTCATCAACACGCAGAACGGCGCCGCGAACACCTGGACGCGCATCAGCGCCAATGTGATCGGCGGCTACAGCCGCGGCATGACGGCCCTCGCCGACGGGCACAGCCTGCTGATCCTCAGCGCCGGACGGGGAGGCAGCGGCCTCTCCAACCCGGTCACCTACAGCACGATCGACCTGGGCGGCGGCGTCTCCGACGGTGCCACCTACACCATGACCAACGCGAACAGCGCCCTGAACCTCACGATCGTCGGCGGCTCCACCACCAACGGCACCACCGCCACCCAGCAGAACCCCACCACCTCCACCAACCAGCAGTGGCGCTTCGAGCAGCAGTCCTCGGGCTACTTCAAGATCTTCAACGTCGCCAGTGGCAAGGTCCTCGGCGTCCAGAGCCAGTCCACCGCCAACGGCGCCACAGTCCTGCAGTGGGATGACAACGGCACGCCCGACCACGAATGGGCCATCGCGCCCCACCCGGCCGGCGGGTACAGCATCACCAACCGCAGCAGTGGCAAGCTCCTCGAAATACCCAGCGCCTCCACCACCGTCGGCACCGCCGCCGTCCAGTGGAGCGGCACCAGCTGCGGCTGCCAGCGCTGGAACCTCACCCAGACCGCCCTGCCGCCCCTGGGCACCGGCCAGTACGTCCTGGTGAACAAGAACAGCGGCAAGTACCTCGACATCCCGAACGGCTCCACCACCGCCGGCACCGCCGCCAACCAGTGGCAGAACACGAACTGCACCTGCCAGCTCTTCACCTTCCAGTCCGCCGGCAGCGGCGCCTGGAACATCAAGAACACCAAGAGCAACCTCAACCTCGACATCCAAGGCTCCTCCAGCGCCGCGGGCGCTGCCATCGTCCAGAACACCGCCTCCAGCGCCGACTCCCAGAAGTGGACCCTCACCGACGGGGGCGGCGGCTACTACAAACTCCGGAACGTGAACAGCACCCTCGTCGCCGGCGTCACCCAGTCCTCCACCGCCGACGGGGCAGCCGTCATCCAGTGGGGCAGCGCCAGCCTCGACGACCAGCTCTGGAAGATCGTCCGGATCAACTGACCGTCCCACCGTGCCATGACCAGGCGCGGGGACCGCCGGCGAAGCGGTTCCCGCGCCTGACGTCCGCCTCGGCCGACCAGCCGAGGCGCAGCCGACCGCTCCTCTCTACAGTGACCGATGTGAACCTCCTGCCTGCGACGGACGACCCGACCACGACGCGGACCCGCCGACAGGGCTGCCTGCGTGCGACGGGCGTCATCACACTGGTCCTGCTGGCCGCCGCGGACGTGCTCATCGCCGTCACCAACGGCAAGACCCTCTGGCCTGTGCTCCTGCTGCTGTCGCTCGGCCTCGCGGCCGTCCTGTGGCCCTCCGCCCGGCAACCCGCGTGGCTCACTCCCCAACTGCGGGCCGCCCTACCAGCAGGCGCTTCCCTGGCCTTGACCGCCGTGGCCACGACGACCGAGCGAATTCGTATGTTCGGCCCTGGGGAAGTGGCGGTCCTGCTCTGCCTGTTGCTGATGGCCGTCCGTACCTGCCCACCACGGTGGGCGATCCTGAGCGCCGTGCTCACTGGCGGGGCAGCCATCGCCGCGCCACTGCGCTTCTATGCCACCGACACCCAGGACGACGTCCTGATCCTGGGGCTCGCGCTGGCAGTAGCGCTGCTGACCGGCGCCAGCGCCGGCCTCGGCGGCTACCTGCGCAGCCTGGACCACAGGCGCGGCGTCGCGGTCGCCGAGACCCGCCGCTCCGAACGCCTTGCCATGGCAGCCGACCTGCACGACTTCGTCGCCCACCACGTCACCGGCATCCTGGTCCAGTCACAAATGGCCCGCATGATGGTCACCACCGAACCTGACCACCTGGACCCGGTCCTGGCGGGAATCGAGCAAGCCGCGACCGAAGCGCTCGCTTCCATGCGGTTGACCGTCGGCATCCTGCGCGAGGGCCTGGAGCAAACGGCCCGGCTCAAACCTGGAGAGGGCCGCCCGGTGGGCGACCTGAGCGCACTCGCGGAACTGGTCGACGGGTTCGGTGGTCCGGCCGGCTTGAAGGCCGAACTGCACCGCGACGCCTCAGTGCCCCGGAACTTGCCCCACGAAGTGCAGGCCGCCGCCTTCCGCGTCGTCCAGGAAGCCCTCACGAACGTACGCCGCCACGCCGCCGATGCCATCGAAGTCACCGTCGACCTCACCTGCGCCGACGACACCTTGCACGTGACGGTGCGCGACAACGGCCGCGGAGGCGCCCCGATGCCGTACGCCGCCCGCGGCGGAGGCTTCGGCATCGTCGGCCTCACCGAACGCGTCACCGCCCTCGGTGGCGAACTTCGCACCGGCCCCCGGACGGACCACGGCTGGGAGGTCGTGGCCCTCCTCCCCACCGTGCGGCCAGGGAATTGAGCTTTGTCGGGCCCGGGCCACCCGACAGTCCATGGCCCGGTCCGTCCGCAGGTCGGGAGCCACAGTCTCCAGAGCCAGCGCAGGACACGATGTCCCGCGCGGGCCCCCGATCAGCGGTCGAGCAGGCGCTTCACCCGCTTGCCCTCGGCGGACTTCCACAGGGTGTCCCACAGCTTGGCTGAGCCGGTATAGGTGTACACGCCCGGAGCGCCTTGCGCCGCGCAGCCGTCGCCGTACGACACGACGCCTATCTGGTACACGCCCTTGCGGCCCTTCAGTGTGCGGAAGAGCGGCCCGCCGCTGTCACCCTGGCAGGAATCCTTGCCCTCCACTCCCGCGCACACATGGACCTTCTTGTCGTAGCTCGGGTACGACGCCTTGCACTCGATGTGCGACACGATCGGAACGTCGACCGCGCGCAAACGGTCCGGATGGTTCGGCAGCTCGTTGTCGGTGTTGCCCCAGCCGGCGACCGTGGCCTTGGCACCCGGACGGATGAGCGCGTCCGTGCCCGGGGTCGGCAGGTTGACCGGGGCGATGCCGTAGACGGGCTTGTCCAGTTCCAGGAACGCGACGTCGTAGTCCCCGTTGTAGCGGGGGTGGAGGGTGATCGTGCGGACGTTGCGCAGATGGCCCTGCTTCTTGTTCGACAGCACGGTCCGGCCCACGACGGTCTCTATCTGCTTGGGCTTCACGTCATCGACGCAGTGGGCGGCCGTCATCACGACATCCGAATCGAGCAGACTGCCACCGCAGAACTGCCTGTCGAGCGGCTTACCCTTGCCCTTGATCAGCAGCGCCGCCATGAACGGGTACGAGCCGTTGGGCTGCGCGGCGCCACCGATGATCTGCACGACCGGGCGCCCGCTGTCCGTCGACGTCGCGGCGTTGGCCGTGCCGACGGACACGGCGAGGAGCCCGAGTACCGTGCCGGCCGCGACTGCGACAGAGGCGCCCCGCCGAGTCGCCGTTCTGTGGGCGGGGACGTTGAAATGATGCATGGGATCTCCAGTCTTCGAACGATTAAGCACCCCAAGGGACCCGCGCTCACGTCCCAACCTCCTTGCACAGCAGACGAACTGTGGAATTTCCACACAAAAGTGGCACTGTGCCGGTACGAGTGCGGAACGCAGGGGTTGGGGTTGGCCGCGAGCTGGCCCTGCGGGCAAGGCCCTTCCGGTCCCACCGCACAGGTGGTGGGACCGGAATACTTGATGGACGACGTCGTCTCCGGAGCTACGACGTGATCGTCATCGGCGATTTGCTCCACTCGTCTTGATGGCCGAGAGCGTGTTCAGCCGGACCGCGCTCGTGGGACTACCCGAAGCCGACACTGACCCCATCGAGGGCGGCCAACTAGGTATCGCCCTCGCCCTAGGCCTGGACAGCTGGGTGACGCGGGCGACCACGGTGGGGGTACGGGGAGCGGGCGGCAAGGTTGTCACGAGTTCTTGCTCCGATCAGGCTGGGAACTGCTTCATCATCCAGTTCACACCGCACCCCGCGGATCAGCCGAATTACTGACCACCTGAGAATGATGCTGGAACCGGCCTCATACGCCTCTGGTATGTCGCTGCATCAGCTTTGAGGATGATGTGCTGGGGAAACGATCCGCCGCCGGGAAGGTGTGGTACGCGGCGGGTACGTCACACCTGGCCGACGAGGATGTCCTGGGGTGGGCGAGGGGGTGTCCCTCTCATGGGCGAGAGCACGTCCCGGCTTGCCATTCTGCGGGCCATCCTCGAACAGCGTCTTGAGACAAAGCAGGCATCGACCCGCTGCCCCGGGGGCTACAACTTCCCCGTCGGTGACGTCGAGAACCCGATATCGAGCCGAGAGCATCGGCACCCGGGATATGACGGTCACCGCGTGCTCCCCCGGTGACTACGAGTGCAGGTTTACCCTCACCCTGCCGGATCGCCCGTACTTCGCGGTCCGTCGGCTGGCGTTGGACGAACAGACGGGTGACGGCACGGAGGGCCTTGACCCAAGGCCGGGTAGTTAGGGCTTGCCGGGAAACAAGCCGTCGCTTCCGGCTCCGAGGCTCGTTGCCATGGTATGGGGAGTCCGGAGGGGATCGAGGCGGCTCTGGCCGCGAAGTTCGCGACACTGTTCCCGCATCTCGACGAGCGGCAGCGGCGGCTGGCCATAGGAGCAGAAGCACGGTCGCTGGGTCATGGAGGCATCAGGCTCGTCGCTCGTGCGGCCGGAGTCCGGGAGGGCACCGTGTCGTGCGGGGTGTCTGAACTGGAGTTCGGCGAGGTGCCGTTGGGGCGGGTGCGCCGGTCCGGTGGGGGCCGCAAGCGTGCGGTGGACCTGGATCCGGGCCTTCGGCCCGCGTTGCTGGCCCTAGCCTCGCGCTTTCACGAGGTGGGGCGTCCGAGGCTTGATCAAATAAGCGGAGAGTACTCCTGACCTGCAACGATGGGACTTGTCGAGGGTCCTGTTG
>NZ_JARGEF010000059.1:0-36845 GCF_033794725.1 Streptomyces sp. ID05-39B
CGGTTGCTTCGGGGGCGGTCACCGGCGGGAGATGCTCAGCGTGGCGTCCCGCTCGGGGAGTTGCGTGGAGGGAAGGCCGCTACCGGACGTGGGGTTGTGCTTCGGGCGGCGTCGGGTGCTCAGTCTGCGGCGTGGGCGCCCGGCGTCCAGCACGGCCCCGAGGATGCGTCCGCCGGAACAGCCGATCAGTTCCTGCATCTGCCGGAGGTCCTCCCGCCGGGTGTGGCCGGGGCGGACGACCACGAGGATGCCGTCGGCACGCTGCGCGACGGACAGCGCGTCGGCGTGTGTGAGGAAGGGCCCCGTGACGACGACGGTCGACACGCCGGTATCGGCGGACTCCGTCCGGTCCGACGGACCGGTGGAACTGTCCGAGGAGAAGGCGAAGCGGCCGGCCACGTCGGCCTCGACGAAGGCGCTTCCGGCCGGAGGGAACTCTCCCGGGGCGGGGCCCTCGATGGGGATCAGGGGCAGCTGCGTGGCGAGGCCGGTGGTGCGTGCGGCGGTGTCGAGCAGGAGCACGTCGCTGCCGTTGTCGGCGAGTGCGGCGCCCAGATTGGCCGCGACCTCCTCGGCGTCGCCGGTCCGCCGGGGGGCCACCACGAGCAGGTGGCCGAGACCGCCCGGGTCGCCGATCTGCCGCAGCCGGAATGCCAGAGCCCGGTAGGCCTCCGTCCGGGGGCCGGCGGTACGTCCGACCGTCAGCAGGGCGCGGTCTTTGCCGTCGGAAGGCAGGACGCCGACCACCGGAGCGCGCAGGGCGCTCTGTACCTCGCCGACCGAGCCGACCCGGCTGTCCAGGGCGGAGCGTACCCATGCCAGCACGATGCCCAGGAGAAGTCCGGATGTCAGTCCGAGGGCGAGCAGGGTCCGCAGTCCGGGGCCGACGGGCAGGGCGGGCGCTGTGGCCCTGCGGACGACGTCGCCACCGTCGGTGTCGCGGGCCCTGATGTCGAGAACGCGCTTCTGCAGGTTGTAGAGCTGGTTCTGGGCCGCGGACTTGGCAGTCTCGACACCCAGGGACAGCCGCTGGTTCAGCACGGCGATCTGTTGCTGCAGAGCACGGGTGGTCCGCGCCACCGTGGCGTCGTTTCGGCTTTCGCGGTCGCCGAGATAGGCGTCGGCGAAGGCGTTGGCGCCGCGCGCCGCGCGCTGTGGGCTGCTGGCGGTGAACTCGAAGCGCAGGACCTGTGACTGGAGCGGGTTGGTGACCCGTACCTGATTACCGAGCGTCCCGGCGTGGCTGTCGGGCCGGCCCAGGAGGCGCGTCGCGCGCACGGCGACGGTGGCACTGGCGGCGATGCGCTGCTCGGTGCTCATGCTGACCTGGTTGTCGGCCGAGACGCCGACGGCGCCGAAGGGGTCGGTGGTGGAGCGCACCAGTACTTCGCTGGTGGCGCGATAGGTGTGGGCGCGCTGCAGAGACAGGGCCAGCCCGCCCAGGACACCCAGGAGGATGCCCAGCGCGATCAGGGCGCGGTGGCGCAGGATTCGGCGCAGTTGGTCGCGTAGCTGGTCCGGTTCGTCGTACCGGTCGTCGAATGGGATGGGGCCGGTCACCGGTGCCCTCCTGTTCCGGGGATGGATGCATGACGGATGGGTGCGATCGGCTTCGCTGCCGGGGGGAGCCGGCCGGTGCGGGTGCTGATGAGCAGCGGAACGGTCAAGAGGAGGGTCAGCGGGCCTGCGATGCCGAGCAGGCTGCCGCGCAGGAAGACCATCTGGTAGAAGGCGAAGGCAGGCACCAGCATTGCCGCGAGACTGCCCGGCCGGCCGCGTAGCAGGTGGCGTACGTCGTCCACTCGCCGTCCCAGCGAGCCGAGTAGACAGAAGACGCCGACCACGCCGAGTGGACCGGCCCAGAGGTAACTCTCGATCCACAGCGGCGCGGAGAGATTGCGGAACTCATAGCCTGCGAAGCGAGCCAGTCTGACGCCGGTGTCCTCGGGTTTCTCCGGCCACATCGAGCGCGGCACCATGAACAGCGGGGGGCCGAGGGCGTCCTGCGGGGAGAACCCGTTGTCCCGTGTGAAGTCGATGCCTGTCTGTACCTGCTGGAAGGCGTCATAGTCTCCGTTGGTGGTGAACTGGGCGGCGAGGGAGGTGACGGCCACCTCCTCGCGGTCGCTGTAGCGGAAGTAGTCGCTGTAGGGGAAGACGACCAGGAGCGCCGCGATCATTGCGGCGGCCGTGATCCGGAAGGCGCGGGGCCGGCTCAGCCGGGGCACGGCGAACAGCAGGGTCAGTACGACCGTGCCGACCCAGAACCGGGGTTTGCTGACGGGGTTGTTGACGACCGCGTTCAGTACGATGAGCACCGGAAGCAGGAGTCGGCGCAGGACGCGAAGCCAGCGGTCGCCGCCCGTCAGACGGGGCACGTGCAGCAGTCCCAGCAGGGCCCAGAATGCGGGCACGGACAGTGACCAGCTGAGCAGCACCTGGAGGAAGGCGCCCTCCCCGTCACCGAGGGCGCCCGCTTCTGTGATCGCCTGACGGCTGGTGAAGTAGGCCGAGAGGCGACCGGGCTGACGCGAGATCAGCAGCAACGCGAAGGCGAGGGCCGCACCGCTCAGCGCCAGCAGGCGCCAGGGCGCGAGACGGCGTGAGAGCAGCCGTTCCAGCAGCCCCGGCGGTGCGGTCACCGCGCGGGCCTGCCGGTGGCGCGCGGCCAGCGCCGTTCCGGCGCTGTAGGCCACGAGGCCCAGCTCGATGACAGCGACCGCTGTGCAGGCCGTCGCCTCGCCGGCCCGGTAGGGCCACGGGTACGCGTCGGAGGCAAGCATCGCCAGGGGCGCCAGACCGAGCCAGATGTAGGCGAAGACCCAGAAGCCGAAGCCGACCAACCGCACCGTGGGAGCAGTGAGCACCCGGGCGAGCGCTCCACCGGCGTGGACGACGACGACTGCCTGGAGAAGGAGCGCCGACGACATCCGCATGCCGTCCGACTGGAGGACCAGCCCCGGCAGCAAGACGATCAGGGTCACGGTCCACAGGGCGACCGCGGCCACGCTGCGGACGCGGGCGCCTCGCATCCGGACCTCTCCGTCGAGCGATTTTTCGTCCTGAATCCTCACCAAAGGATATATAGCGGTCGCGAACGCAGAACTGGGCTCACCACGCACTAGACAACGGAATCGATGTATTAGTCCTCAAACATGGTCATCGAGTGATCTCCATGGCCACTGGCGTGCCTTAGATCTCAAATCAGGACAAATCTGCATAGCTTATCGCGCAGGTCTCCGCAGGCCCGGTGCTGGATCGGCTGTGACGGGCGGCGGTGGACCTGCTGATCACTCATCAGACCCCCAACGCACAAAGGGAATCGCGCATGAGCAAGCAGACCGATGTCGTCGTGGCCGGAGGCGGGGGATTCATCGGCGGTCACCTCGTCGGCGAACTTCTCGCCCAGGGGAAGACCGTCCGCTCCATCGACATCAAGCCTCCCCACGAGTGGTACCAGCTCCACCAGGACGCCGAGAACGTTGTCGCCGACCTTTCGCTGCTCGACAGCGCACGGGCGGGCGTCCAGGACGCGCGGCAGGTGTACATGCTGGCCGCCGACATGGGCGGCATGGGCTTCATCGAGAACAACAAGGCCGCCTGCATGATGTCGGTGCTGACCAGCACCCACATGCTCCAGGCGGCGCACGAGGCCGGTGTCGAGCGCTACTTCTACTCCTCCTCCGCCTGCGTCTACGCCGCCGACAAGCAGACCGACCCGAAAGTCACCGCCCTCAAGGAGGAGGACGCCTACCCCGCACAGCCCGAGGACGGCTACGGATGGGAGAAGCTCTTCTCCGAGCGCATGTGCCGGCACTACGCCGAGGATTACGGGTTCACCACTCGCGTGGCCCGCTACCACAACGTGTACGGCCCTCACGGCACCTGGACCGGCGGTCGCGAAAAGGCGCCGGCCGCGGTGTGCCGCAAGGTGGCCGAGGCGGTCGTGTCCGGTGACCACCGGATCGACATCTGGGGCGACGGACAGCAGAGCCGTTCGTTCATGTACATCGACGACTGTCTCCACGGCACCCAGATGATCATGCACGCGGACAGTGGTGTCCCCGTCAACCTGGGCTCGTCGGAACTGGTGACGATCAACCAGCTCGTCGACATCGTCGAGCAGATCGCCGGCATCCGCTGCGAACGCACCTACCAGCTGGACGCCCCACAAGGCGTACGCGGCCGCAACTCCGACAACAACCTGATCCGCGAGATCTACGGCTGGGAACCGTCGATCCCCCTGCTCGACGGCCTGGAGAAGACCTATGCCTGGGTCTACGACCAGGTCAAGCGCTCCCACCAGTGAGACCGAGCCGAGACCCCGCCACGGAGAGCCGATGAGGATCCTCGTGCACGACTACAGCGGTCACCCGTTCCAGGCGCAACTGAGCAGGGAACTGGCGCGCCGCGGCCACGATGTCGTCCACTCAACCTGCACCGCCTACGTGTCCGGCAAGGGCAACCTCGCCGGAAACGCTCCGCGTCTGCGTTTCGTCACCATCGGGGACAGCACCGCGCTCCGCAAGGAGCACTACTTCCAACGGCTGTGCCAGGAGACCCTGTTGGGCCTTGAACTGGCCCGGCAGGTGCGCCGGGAGAAACCCGACGTGGCCATGCTGTCCAACCTGCCCATCCCCATGCTGGTCGCGGCAGCGGCCATGCTGAAACGGCTGGGCATCCCCTGGGTGCTGTGGCACCAAGACGTCACGGCCGTCGCACTGAAGACGTTCGCCGGTGTCGCGAAGTCCATGGGTGTCGCCGCCAGGGTCTTCGGCGCAGGCGAGAAGTGGGCGGCACGCAGGGCCACGGCCATCGTGGTGATTGCGCAGTCCTTCCTGCGGATCCACCAGCAGTGGGGCACCGCTGCCAAGGTCAGCGTCATTCCCAACTGGGCACCGCTGGACGAGATCGTCCCGCGGACCAGGGAAAACGACTGGTCTGCCGAACAAGGTCTGAACGGGGTGCGGACGGTGCTGTACTCCGGCACCCTGGGTCTCAAGCACAACCCGGTGCTGCTGGTGCAGTTGGCCGAACGGCTGCGGGAGCGGGGCACCCCGGTCCGTCTCGTCGTCGTCAACGACGGCCCTGCCGTGCCCGTCCTCAGAAGGGCCGCAGCCGCCCGCGGGGTCGACCTGACCCTGCTGCCCTTCCAGCCCTACGCGAGACTGCCCGACGTGCTGGGCTCGGGCGACCTTCTCGTCGTCGTCCTTGCAGCGGACGCAGGTCAATTCTCCGTCCCGTCCAAGACGCTGTCGTATCTGTGCGCCGGGCGTCCGGTGCTCGGACTCATGCCCGGCGACAACCTGGCCGCACACCTCCTCCGGCAGGCCGGCTCAGCGGTCTTCCCTCCGGCGGAGTCCGCACTCGACGAGGCCTCCGCATGGGCCCAGGAAATCCTGTCCGACCCGGCTCGCGCCGAGTCCCTGGGCAAGGAGAGCCGTGCCCTCGCCGAGCGGGAGTTCGCCCTGGAGGACTGTGCCTCCCGTTTCGAGGACATCCTCCGCACGGTCAGCCGCACCCCGGCGCGCTGACGCCCTTGCGGGCACCGGCCGTCTCGAAACCACCGCGTCTGCGGCGGGCCCGAGACGGCCGGGGCATCCAGATCAACCGTGACCCGGTCGCCCCCGATAGACGTCCTCCAGTCGGTCCACGACCGCCCGGATGGAAAAGACCTCCTCGATCGCACGACGACCGGCCTCGGCCACAGAGCGGCGTAGCGTCTCGTCGGCAAGCAGCAGGCACACCGCGTCGGCCAGAGTCTCCGGGCTG
This sequence comes from Streptomyces sp. ID05-39B, assembly GCF_033794725.1. Lineage (NCBI taxonomy): Bacteria > Bacillati > Actinomycetota > Actinomycetes > Kitasatosporales > Streptomycetaceae > Streptomyces > Streptomyces sp. ID05-39B. The sequence continues at coordinate 5,773 of NZ_JARGEF010000059.1, forward strand.
CCGTCGGTGACCAGCGCCGCTCCTCTGCGTGTCAGTTCGGCCGCGATGCCGCTGCTGTCCGTGCACACCACCGGCGTGCCTTCGACCAGTGCTTCCAGCACTGTCATGGGAAACGGCTCATCCACACTCGGCAGGACGTAGACGGCCGCTTTGCGGTAGGCTTCCAGCGCTGCGGAGTGGTCCAGCGCACCGCCGTACGAGACCACCTCGGTCAGTCCGCGATCCGCGATCAGCCGACGCACGGCCGGAAGCGACCCTTCGTCCGCACCGAACAAGGTGAAGCGTGCCTCAGGCATCTCCTTGTGGACCAGGGCGGCCATCTCGACGAACGCCTCCGGGCGTTTGCGCGGATGAAGCCGGGCCAGGAAGATCACGTCGTGGTCGCTGCGCGGCAGGGTGCCAGCCTCATCGCTCACGCGCAGACCATTCGGCAGGGAAACCAGCGGTGGCGCGTCCGGACCCAGTACGTCGTTCAGGGCCCGGCGCTCCCGCTCGGTGAGCACGAGACAGCAGCGCGACCGGCGCAACAGAGGCACGTAGAGACGGTCGAAGACACGCGCAAGGGTGTGGCCGCGGGGCTCGACCATGCCGTGGGTCTGGGTGACGAAAGCGGTACGCCGCAGGCGGGCCACAAGGAGCGCGGCGAGCGAGACGAGGTCGCGTCCCGCGTGCAGTTGCACGACGTCGGCGTGCCCCATGGCCCGCCACAGGTCCCACAGCAGCAGCGGGTGCATGAGTCCCAGACAACCCCGGCCCGGAACGACCCGCCATGCCGGACGGGAAAGGAAGCGGACGGCGCCGACGTGGCGCGCGGCGGGCGATCGGCCCCGCCACAGCGACACCAGCGTCACATCGTGGCCGCGAGCGGCGCACTCCTCGAGCTGGGCCAGGGCCACGCTCGTCGGCCCGCCAAAAGCACCGTCGTCGCTGACGAGGGTGACGACATGAACCAGTCTCATGGCGTGGTTCCCTTCGCCGACACGGTGGGAACGGACGCGTCCGTCACAGCCGCACCGCCCACGGTGAGGACCTCGTCCGGTGCGAGGTCCCGGTGAGCGACGGCGCCGGCACCCACTACCGCGCCGACTGCGACGGTGACCCCGCGCAGGACGACGGCGCGCGCCGCGACCCAGCTGCCCGCTTCCAGCCGGATGGGGCCGTTGTCGAACTCGAAGGTGGCGGAACGGCGATGATGGCTGCCCGTGCACAGCAGTGCACCCTGGGACACGCAGCAGTCGTGGCCGATCGTGACCGGTTCCAGGTTGAGGATCCAGGCGTCCTCACCGATCCAGACGTCGTCACCGATGTCCAGTTTCCAGGGCCAGTGGACCCGCACTCCGCGCCGGATGAGCACCCGCTGCCCGACCCGGGCCCCGAAGGCGCGCAGTAGTGCCGGCCGCCAGCGCGCCGGGAACCACCAAGTGGCGAAGACGAGATGAAGGACGGCGTACCACGCGGCCTGGACCGGCAGGGAGCGGCCCTTGTCGTATCCGGTGCCGGTGAATCCGCGCAGGGAGCGCCCTCCGAGGCGTTGATGCGTCGTGGTGCCGTGGGTGTCACCCGGGTGAGGGGCGGTTTTGGACCGTGCGGCTCTGTGGTGTGCGGCTGAGGTCTGTGCCATGGCGGTGTCCCTTCCGAGGGCCTGAGACGTCTCCAGCCGCGATCCTTACCGTCCCCCGGGACGGATCGTCCGCGATCTCGGCGTGTTGGTGGCAGGCCTGCCCGGATGGAGGATGCGGCCCGGAAAAGGGCCGCATCCGCCCTCAGTAGGCGCCTTGTCCTTCGACGACCACGCGCACCGTGCGTGCCATGACGTTCATGTCGCCGGCCAGCGACCAGTTGTCGACGTAGCGCAGATCGAGTGCGACCGTCTCGCGCCACGACAGATCCGACCGCCCGCTCACCTGCCACAGACCTGTCAGGCCCGGTTTGATGCGGAGCCGGCGCATCTCGACGCTGTTGTAGTTGGCGACCTCCTCGGGGAGCGGAGGGCGCGGACCGACCAGGGACATGTGACCGAAGAGGATGTTGAACAGCTGAGGCAGCTCGTCCAGAGAGTAGCGGCGCAGGATGCGGCCCACGGAGGTGACCCGGGGGTCCTGACGCATCTTGAACATGTGCCCGTCGTTCTCGTTCTGCGCCTCCAGCCCGCTTTTCATCCGGTCGGCGTCGACCACCATGGTGCGGAACTTCCACATGGCAAACAGCGCCATGCCGCGGCCCATGCGTGTCTGGCGATACAGGATCGGCCCGGGCGAGCCGAACCGGACGGCGAGAGCCAGCACGAACAGCAACGGTGAGAGCAGCACGATCAGTATCAGGGCAGCCATTCGGTCCAAGAGGGCTTTCGCCAGCGTGTGCATGCCGCGCTGCAAAGGCGGCGCGATGTGCAGCAGGGTGAGACCGGCTGCCGACGTCGGTCGTACACGCCGCCGTGCGACGTCGACGATCCCTGGCAGCACCACGAGTGAGCGGCCCTGGTCGTGGAGCATCCAGGACAGCCTGCGCACCCGATCACCGGAGACATGCGGACCGGGTGCCACGAATACCGTGTCGGCCAGGAGCTCCTCGGCCGCCCTCAGCACTGCCGCGGCGTCCTCCTCGGGCGTCTCGGGCGTCTCGAGGGGCAGCCGCCCACACACGGGCACTCCGGAAAGGACCTCGCCCTCACCCACCGGGCAGGCCCCGACCACCACATACTCGTGGTCGGTGCGCTGGGCGAGTTGCTCGACGACGGCGTCGACCGTCGGGGCCTCACCGACGATGACCACGTGGCGCAGGGCGCGGGCCGCCCGGCGGGTCGCCAGCAGGTGACGGTGGATCAACTTCTGGCAGACGCCCGTCAGAACCAGGGCGGGGATCAGTGCCGTGAACGCTTCGGCAGGCACGCTGTCCAGCCCGCAGACCACACGCAGTGTGGCCAGGGCGCCGACAAGGACCAGCCAGTCCCGTATCACGGCCCTCAGGCCGCCCCCGTCGCCCCAGGCCAAGGGCGTGTACCGCCTGCTGACCACTCCGATGAGCGGCCAGAGCAGGGCGGCCGCGGCCGCCAGGCGCAGGGGGTGGGGTTCGCGAACCTCGATGAAGGCCGCAGCAACCGGAAGTGCCGCAGCAAGGAGGTCCACCGTCACCGAGAAGGGGGCGTACCAGCGTGCCCGACCCTCCTCGCGGTGGATTGGGCGATGTGCGACAGGCATCGGCGCCTGCCGGGGCATCGCGATTCTGAACCGCCGCATGGTCCTCTCCCTCAAGTCCCCCGATATGGAATGCCAGTACGACTGTCGAGCGCAGGTGTTGACAGTCACGCTGGCTGGAATATGCCTCTTATATCACCACATAGATATGAAAAGCATCCTGTTGTACCGATACGCTCTGTCACATGTCCGGACAGGCCTGCCGGTCGGGCCGTCGCATCGCCCCCGCCGGAGGCCGAATACCGGCCTCCACCCGTTGCGCGACGACCAAGCTGTCGTCGCGCAGGCAGGACGAGAATCGCTGGATCGGCGCTGCGATGCCCAAGCAAATCGCACCTGGAGAGTCTCCGCGTCGACCGCCGGCTCGAAGAAGTTCCGGCCCGAGGGCCGCGCCGCTCCGCCGCACTCGGCCCCGCCGGCGGCCCTGTGCAGGCAGGCCGACGGCACCTGCGCACCGCCTGGGGCAGCGAGGCCGCACGGTCGGATCGAGCGTCACCGGCGACTGGTGGGCCGCTTCTCAGCCCTCTTCGAAGCGTGGGCGCACGTCCTCACCGCTCGATGACCCGACACTGGCAGTTCGGCGCCAACGGCCCCGAGTCTTCCTCGTAGGCCAACTCGGCCGATGGGACTCGGCTTCTTCAGCCGCGGGCAAGCTTCGTCCGGGTCAGCCTCCTCGCGGGCGGGCGCCGGGGCGACGGCGTACCGGCCCGGCCCGGCCCCGGATCGTAAGAGCGGCACAGCGGCCGATGATGGTTGTCGGCTCGCGGCGGCCGCCCCCTTCGGCTTCGGTATGACCAGCTGGTACGACCGCACAGGGCTGCATCGCATCCCCGCCGAGACGAAGCCCGGGAAGACTGGTGCCCCGGTGGCGGAAGGCGGCTCACCCAAGGCGGGGCATGACGCGGAGTGGCCCCGGTGTGCGTCGCCCTCGTGGGGACGAGAGGTGCGTGCACCATCAGGGCTCGGCGACGGTCTCTCCCTCAAGACCGTCGCCGAGCCTCTGGGTGGCCTGCAGGTGTCCGCCCGGCGCGGGCGTCTCCTCGCCACCCCATGACACTCCGCGGAAACCGATCGGTTTCTGTTTCGTCCGATTCGAGTTAACCTCGCGGTATGACTACCGAAGTGAAGCCAAGTCCCCGGGAGCGGCTGCTGGAGGCGGCGGCCACGCTCACCTACCGCGACGGCGTCGGCATCGGCGTCGAGGCGCTGTGCAGGGCGGCGGGGGTGTCGAAGCGCTCCATGTATCAGCTGTTCGAGAGCAAGGGCGAGCTGCTGGCGGCGAGCCTGAAGGAGCGTGCCGCTGCCTTGGTGGCGAGGGCCCTGCCCCCGGCGGATGACGGCTGTTCCCCCCGCGAGCGGATCCTGTACGTCTTCGAGAGGGTGGAGTCACAGGCGGGTGCGCCCGACTTCCAAGGCTGCCGGTACCTGGCCGTGCAGATCGAGCTCAAGGATCAGACCCACCCCGCGAGCCGGGTGGCCCACCAGATCAAAGCGGACCTGACAGCCTTCTTCCGCTCCGAGGCCGCACGGGGTGGGGTGAGCAACCCCGACCTGCTGGCCCGCCAGCTCATCCTGGTCTTCGACGGCGCCAGCGCCCGCGCGGGGATCGGCGCCGACCATCTGACCGGGCTCATCGCACCCACGGTGACCACCCTGCTCGATGCGGCAGACATGCACTGAGCCACCCCGTCTTCGACCAGGATCGGCGACCGAAGTGCTCTTTCGGGCTGATGCCCGACCTCGGCAGCCGACGCGGCGCGCATGGCCTCACGCCCCCGGTTCCCTGTGACCGGAGGGAAGCCCGATGGCCGTAACGGTGTCGCCGAGCATGCCGCAAGCGAAGAAGCTTGTGGTTGCGTGGACATCGGCACCCAGCGACAGGTGCACGGTTTCCCACTGTCTCATCCAGCCGGCCCGGACAAGCTCGCCCGTCTGGTCATCGCCCTCTGCCTCGGTGGCCGCGACGACGGAGTATCCCTGCATCTGCATCAGGGAGCGTTCGGAGCGCTCCGAGATCAGCCGCGCGTACGCGTCCGGCATGGCGCCCAGGGCCTGCTCGCTGCTCCCACCCCGCCGACCGCCCGCTCGAAAGCCGGGCGGGTGCCTTCCGTGCTCCGTACCGGGGCGGCGACGAAGATCGCCTTTTGCCCGGGAAGAGCCGGAAGAGGTACGGCCGCGTGACGCCGACGCGTTTGGCGATCGCCTCGGTGGAGGTGCTGTGGTGGCCTTCGACTTGCATGATGAAACCGATCGGTTTACAGTGGTCAAACCGATCGGTTTTCACCTTTGTGGAGGTAGTCATGACAGCAATCAAGGGCGCCGGCGTCTTCGTCACCGGAGGCAGCCGCGGCATCGGCAGGATGCTGGTCGAGGAGCTCTACGCACGCGGGGCCGGCAAGGTCTATGCCACGGCCCGTGACCCGCGCTCGGTGACCCACCCCGATGCCGTTCCGCTGGCGCTCGAGGCCACCGACCCGGCATCCGTGGCGGCGGCCGCCGAGCAGGCCCAGGACGTCACCATCCTGATCAACAACGCCGGTGCCTCCGTCCGCGCCTCGTACCTCGACTCCCCGATGGAGGACGTGCGCCAGGATCTGGAGACCAACTTCTACGGGCCGCTGCTGGTAACCCGCGCCTTCGTGCCGATCATCGAGCGCAACGGCGGCGGCCACATCCTCAACGCCCACTCCGCCCTGTCCTGGCTGGCCGACGGCACACCCTACGGCGCCTCCAAGGCCGCCCTGTGGTCGCAGAGCAACTCCCTGCGCCTGGAGTTGCAGCCGCGCGGCATCGCGGTGACCGGGCTCCACATGGCCTACGTGGACACCGACATGACCTCGGGTGTCGACGCACCCAAGGCCGACCCCCGCGACATCGCCGTAGCCGCACTCGACGGCATCGAGGCAGGGGCGCACGAGGTGCTGGCCGACGACACCACCCGCTGGGTCAAGTCCCAGCTGTCCGCCGACCTGGAAGCGATGTACGCCCAGCTGAAGAAGTGACACCACCCACGATGCGTCGACGGCCCGGCGCTCCGGTGACACGGTCGCCGACCATGCCCTGGGCCTTCTGAGCAGCCGGCTCACCGACGTCACCCCCACCAGACAGAGGACACATCGATGCCAGAGCGCAATCCCATCCTGATCACCGGTGCCGCCGGTGAAGTCGGCGGTGTGAGCCGAACGATGGTCGACATGCTGCTCGAACAAGGGCACTCGGTGCGCGCCTTCGTGCGCCAGGACGACGAACGCGCGCACGCGCTCCGCCAGGCCGGGGCCGAGGTCTTCGTCGGTGACCTGCTCACCGTCGCCGACGTGAGCGCCGCGCTGAAGGGCGTCCGCCGTATCTACTTCAGCATGAGCCTGTCGCCGTACTACACCGACGCCGTCAGCCTGATGGCAGCGGCGGCGCGGGCCCAGGGCGGCATCGAGGTCTTCGTCAACATCTCCGAGTACGAGCAGTCGTTCATGACGTTCGACAAGATGACCGCGCCGGAGGAAGAGCGGCGTGCGTGGCTCGGCGGACTCGTCGCCAACTGGTCGCCGCAGCAACGGGCCCACTGGGTCGCCGAGCAGGTGCTGGACTGGTCCGGCCTGCCGACCGTCAACATCCGGGCGGCCATGTTCGTCGAGAACCCCCTGATGACCTGGCTGGCGCTGGAGCCGCTGAGCAGGGGTGAACTGCGCCTGCCCTTCGGCGACCACCGGCTCGCGCCCATCGCGGGTTACGACGTGGCGGAGCTGTGCGTGCAGATCCTGGCGGACCCGGAGCCGCACATCTCGAAGTCCTACGACCTCAACGGCCCGGAACTGAAGGACATGCACGCCTTCGCGGAGGACTACGCGGCCGTGCTGGGACGCCCGGTCACTTACGTTCCCGAAGACGTCGAAACCTGGAACGAGACCTACGTGGACAGCGCCTTGGCCGTGTTCCCGCACACCGCGGAACACCTCAAGACCCTGACCCGGCTGATGGGCGGCGGCGGATATCGCGGCGTCACCGACCAGCTGGACACCCTGCTCGGGCGCCCGCCGAAGACCGTGCGGTGGGCGCTGGAGAACCATCCGCGCATCCGGAAGCTGGCGTCTGCCTGAACCGCTGAGCGATCCGGCCCACCTCTCCAACTCGCCGGATCTCGCCCTTTGACGCGTGGAGGTGGCTGAACGCATCTTCTGAGGGCCCCTGTCCAGGAGTGCCGAGACCGTGCGAGGGTCAGCGCCGGGGCTGGTGTGCCCCCTCCCGCGCTTCCTGAGCTCTTCGAACGACCCCTTCGGCGCTTCGGCCCGCATGTGGCTCGCCGAGTCTCTTCGGGGGATGGCCGATGACCGAGTCGGCGGCACGCCGGGGCTGCCCCCGCGATGCCAACCGGGACCGTGCGTTGCTGGAAGCGACTCTGGCCGTCCTGGGCGAAAGCGGCTACGGCGGCTTGACCACCGCCGCCGTGGCGGCCCGCGCCGGAGCGTCCACCGCCACCCTCTACGGAGCGCGACGCGTGTGCACGTATGCGTGGCGCGGATGTTCAATCAGCTCGCCGGAACTCTATTATGCGCCGGTCGGGCCCAGGCGCAGGGTCCCAGGGGGCGGGGAACAGGATGTCCGTAGAACGTCACGTAGCGGGGATGCTCCGGCAGATCGCCCGTCAGCAGGACATCGTTGAGATCGCCCCCCAGGGCTCCACGCTGAAGGCGGCCGCGCTGGCGCACGTGGCGGAGCAGTACGGCTACACGTACGGCACGGCATACAGGACCGGGTTCAAGAACTCGCTCGTGCAGGTCCGGATGTACCGGGACCCGCGGCCCGACGCGCGCGTCCGCGAGGCGGCGACCATCACCACCCATCCGCAGGCGGGCAACGGCGGGACAGTGCCGGGGCTGGAGCAGGGCTCGCTGAAGCCGCTCACCGAAGCGGTCGGCGCCGTGGCCGTGCTGAAGGACCTCGTCACCTTCGACGTCATGGCCCAGTACGTCGCCGACCGGAACCAGAAGGTGCTGGGCTACCTCGCCTGCGCGGTCCTGACCGTCCTCCTGCTCATCGACAGGTCACCGGTCGAAGCGGTCGCCTCCGGCGTGGCGGTCGCGCTGCTCATCACCGTGGCGTTCACGGTGGGCGCGATCCGCCGCAGGAAGATCGCACAGCGCCTGACGGACGCCGGGTTCCTCGCGGTCCGCGACGAACAGGGCGCCCAGCGGTTCCTGCGCCCGGGGCAGCAGTTGCCCGGCCACGCCAACCCGTTCGCCGCCTGAGGCCCTGGCCTGCGGCCCAGCCAGGCCGCAGACACCGCTGGGCAGCTGCAGCCGGCCGAGCCCGCCCGGCTGCTCGGCGTGTACGCGTCCCTGGCCTGGACGGACTGAGACCCGGTGAGCAGTTCGTGCAGGTACCTACTCTGACCGGTGACGTCCTTTACGCGCTCGCCCTGCACGCCGCATCCCGGCAGCAGACAGCGAGACACTCTCCCGGCTCGTCACTACGCTCTTATGGAGGCGGCGGAGCTCGCTCGAGACCGTCGGCGCGAAACCGCCGTCCGACCGGTGAGGAGCGCAGCCATGACGACGCAGAACAGCACGGCCGACGCCGACCGTGCGCTGAAGGCCAAGCACCGCGCGATGTGGGCCCAGGGGGACTACCCTTCCGTGGCCTGCGAGGTCATCCCCCAACTGGGGGCGGTCCTGGTCGAGGCGTGCGACGTGCGCCCCGGCCAGCGGGTCCTGGACGTCGGGGCCGGCTCCGGCAACGCCGCGATCCCGGCGGCCCTCGCCGGCGCGGACGTCGTCGCCTCCGACCTGACCCCCGAACTGTTCGAGGCCGGCCGGCTCGTGGCCGCCGAGCAGGGCGCCCAGCTCACCTGGCGGGAGGCCGACGCCGAGGCCCTGCCGTTCGGCGACGCGGAGTTCGACACCGTGCTGTCCTGCGTCGGCGTGATGTTCGCCCCGCACCACCGGCAGGCCACCGGCGAAATGGTCCGGGTCTGCCGCCCCGGCGGCACCATCGGCCTGCTGAGCTGGACGCCCCAGGGGTTCATCGGCCGGATGTTCGCCGCGATGAAGCCCTACGCGCCGCCGCCCCCGCCGGGTGCGCAGCCGCCCCCGCTGTGGGGGGACGAGGACCATGTGCGCGGCCTCCTCGGCGACCGGGTCACGGACGTGCGCGCCGAGCGCCGGACGGTCCGGATCGATCTCTTCCCCACGCCCGAGGCGTTCCGCGACTATTTCAAGGAGCGCTACGGCCCGACCATCTCCGTCTACAAGAACATCGCGGGCGAGCCCGACCGGGCCGCCGCCCTGGACCGGGACCTGGCGGCCCTGGCCCGCGACGGGAACCTGGCGGCGGGGCAGGACGGGACGGTCATGGAGTGGGAGTACCTGCTGGTCACCGCCCGCCGGGCCGGCTGACGCCCGTGCGCGGTACGGGTGCCGTACGGCGCACAACTGCCGTACGACCCGACGCCCTTGATCGCGCGCCCGACCTGCTCGGTGAACCATTCACTGGCCTGCTGTTCAAGGGCCAAAGGCAGACGCGTCGCGGAGCCTTGTGGCGCCCGCAGGAGCGCGCACGACCGACAGATGCGTCACAGGCGCACGCGTTACGCGTTCGGGTCCCAGTCTGCAAGCTGCTCCATCGGCGCGGTGTCGCCGGTGGTCTCCAGGCCGTCGAGCGGGACGCGCTCGTAGAAGTAGAGGACGAGTTCGCTCGCTGCGCCTCGCATCGCCATGTCGCCCGGCTCCGCGTCGGCGGCGAGGTCGTCGCAGCGGACGCCGTCGGCGTCGAGGGCCAGGCGCCAGGAGCGGCCCTCGGTCGTGTGCAGGTCGATGGTCGCCGGCTTGAACGGCCAGGGGACGGTTGTCGCCGAGACGGTCGTCAGGAACTCGTCGACGCCCTCGACCGCGACGTCCGTCGGCAGCGGCTGTGCGGCCCCCTGGGTGAGCTGGGCGTCGTAGGCGTGGACGGCGATCTCCTGGATCTGGTGCCGGGCCACGGCTCCGCTGGTCTCCGGGGCCTGCGAGCGGCCCCACCACGTCCAGCAGCCGCGGTCCGGGCCGGCCTCGCGCATCGCGTCGAGCATGAGCTCGGTCGACTCGGCGAGCCAGGCGTCCAGGGCTTCGCGGTCGCGGGGTGCGGTCGGGGCGCCCTTCGGGTCCGTCCTCGCCGGGGGCTCAGCGCCAGGGCCCGCCGCGACGATGGCGGCCTGGCGGCGGCGGCCATCGCCGAGGTGCTGCGCCAGTTCGCGCAGCGTCCAGTCCGGACAGGTCGGGACCTGGACGTCAAGGTCGGGGGCGGACGCGATCGCGGCACGGAACGCGGCCGAGCGGTCTTCGATCAGCCGCAGGACCTCGGGGAACTCCAAGAGATTTTGCACGTCGATTGTGTACCACGGCGCTCCGGCTGCCAGGTAGCGCATTTGTCGGACCAACGCGTCGACGGCCGGGCGGAGTTCCGGCGCCGAAGCCGTCCTGAATCTCCGCGCACCACTCGCCAACGGCGACGTCGACCGCTGATGGACCTACCATCTGGGCCAACAGCACCAGCCCGACCACCAGGCCGGCTTTCAACTCGCTGGTCGACCTGCCAAGCCACTCCCAGCAAGCCGCACCCGCCCTCTTGCCTGACGGCTGCACCGACGGCGGCGGGAAGAAACTGGTCGGTGGGGTGGCGGTCCCCGGGCAGGCTCGGGGACCGCACCTGTGCTCTCTTGCCCCTCTCTCGCCCTACGCGCAACTCGCCTGCCCCGCACGGCGGAAGCCGCGTCCGGAGCCCCATCACTCGCCTGGGTCCGGCGGACTGGCGGCCCGCGTGACCGCCCCGGACAGTGCTGGAGAGACAGCCCGCCATGAAAAGACCCGACCGAGAAGCCAGCCCCGCCCCGGAAGGCCGCCCCATGTCCGGACCCGTGGAACCCCTGCCCGACTGCGCCGACGACCCCACCGGCGCGCTGCGTGCCATGTTCGTGGACCTGGTGCAGGGCAGGCGGATCGCGCAGGGGCAGGACCCCGCGCTGCGGCCCGTCTTCCTCAAGGCCCACGGCTCCGCCCGGGGCGTCCTCACCGTTGACGCCGACCTGCCCGAGGAGCTGCGCGTCGGCTTCCTGGAGGCGGCCAGGGCTCAGGGCGGGCTGACCGCGTGGGTGCGGTTCTCCAGCGACACCGTGCCCTCCCGGTCCGACCTGCGCACCACCCTCGGCGTCGGGGTCAAACTCTTCGGGGTCCCCGGCACGAAGCTCCTGGCGGACGAGAGCGCCGCGGACACCCAGGACCTGCTGCTCCAGAACCACGACGTGTTCTTCGTCGACACCGCCCGCGACATGTGCGAATTCACCCGGGCCGGGGTGGTCGACAACACCCTCCCCGTCTATCTGGACAGCCATCCGGTCACCAGTACGGTCCTCCAGGACATGGCCAAGGCCGAGGAGAGCACGCTGACGGCCACCTACTGGAGCGTGCTGCCGTACGGCTTCGGGGACGAGCGGCACGTCAAGTACAAGCTCGTCCCGGCGGGCTGCCCGGACGGCGATCCGCAGGCCGTGCCGCCCGACGAGAACCCGTCCTTCTTCCGTGGCGACCTGCGGCACCGGCTGGCCGCCGGGGAGGCGGCCTTCGACCTGTTCGTGCAGGTGCGCACCGACCCGGAGCGGATGCCCCTGGACCGGGCCACCGTCCGCTGGGAGGAGGCGGAGAGCGCCCCGGTCCGGGTGGCCCGGCTGACCTTGCATCAGCAGGACACCGGGTCCCGCGGAAATGCTGCGTACGGCGAGAACCTCGCCTTCAACCCCTGGCACTCCCTGCCCGAGCACCGTCCGGCCGGCAGCATCGCCGAGGCCCGCCGCGAGGTGTACCGCGCCTCGGCCACGCGGCGGCGCGACGCCAACGGCGTCCCGGCGACCGAGCCCGGCCCCGCCCGGCCCGCCTCCACCGAGCCGCCCGGCCGCGACACCCGCATCGTCCGCGCCGCCATCCACCCGGCGATCGGCGTGGCCCGGGTCGGCGACAGCGCCGAGGGCTTCTTCCTCGCTCCCGAGGTCGACGACGCGCCCGCCGAGGCGTCCTACAAGGACGCGACCGGAGCTCTGAAACGCCAGGCGGTCCGCTTCAGGGTGTACGGATTCAACGCGGCCGGGCAGCCGGTCGCGGAGCTGACCGCGGACAACGCCGACCTGCTCTGGACCGTGCATGTGGCCAACAAGAAGGGGGCCTGGTACCAGTTCCAGCTGGCACTGGACATCCCGGAGGCCGGCGAGGCACCCCCGAGCGGGCTGCGCAACGCCCTGGTCCGGCCCCGGAGCCGACTGGTCATCGACCCCGGCTCCCGTTCGGTGCGCGGCCGCGACCGGGCCGGACTCCCCGAGTACCGGTTCGACACCGGCACGTTCCTCGGCACCCCCGTCTACCTGGGCGAGGTGCGCACCGACCGGGCCGGCCGGCTCCTCTTCCTCGGCGGCAGAGGCAAGGCGGCCTCGGCGGACAACCTTGCGGCGACCGACTTCGCCAACAACGACGGCTGGCACGACGACATCGCCGACGGGCCGGTGCGGGCCGAGGTCCGGATCGACGGACGCTCCATCCCCGTCGAACCCGCCTGGGTCGTCGTCGCGCCCCCGGACTACGCGCCCGGCCTCAAGTCCGTCCGCACGCTGTACGACCTGCTCCGTGACACGTACGTGAAGGCCGGCCTGCTGCCGCGCCCGCAGCTGGTCTCCTTCACCCAGGACGTCCTGCCGGTGCTGCGGCGGCTGTGCGATCTCCAATGGGTCAACCACGGGCTCGCCGTCCAGTTCGGCCACGGGGGCCGCGACCACCTGCTGGCGCCCGAGCGGCTCGCCCGGCTGGCGAGCAAGGACTCGGCCCACAAGGAGCTGCGCCGCCAGGTCTGGGCGTCCCTGCGACACCTCGACCGCGACGGCATGTCCACCGTGCCCTGGCCCTCGGTGTACGGCGACGCCATGAATCTGCCGCCGGTCTCTCCGCGCCAGCACCTCGCCCTCTCGCCGCTCCAGTACGACCTGCTGACGCGCTGGATGAACGGGTCCTTCGTCGAGGACTTCCGGCCGGCCGCAGCGACGGTGACCAGGCTGGAGGACGTACCGCTCGCCGAGCGCCCCGCGACGCTCGACCGGGCCGCGCTGTCGTTCTGCCTGGCCGACGCCTTCCACCCCGGCTGCGAACTCACCTGGCCGATGCGCCACGCCACGATGTACTCGGCGCCGTTCCGGATCAAGCACCGCGAGACGGGGCTGCCCGACCAGCAGTACGGGAGCGTGCTCACGCCCCAGGCCGCGCTCGCTGTCGACGGTCCGCTGTACGCACAGGGTCCCGGCTACCTCACCCGCTGGATGGCCGTCCCCTGGCACACCGACACGGCGAGCTGCCGCTCCGGCTACGACCAGGGATTCGGGCCCCGCTACGACCCGTACCTGCCGACGTTCTGGCCTGCCCGGGTGCCCAATCACGTCCTGGCCGAGGAGGACTACGCGATCGCGATGGATCCCGCGCGGCCGCAGGACGAGCGACGGCTCGCCTTCGAACGCCGGTCGGTGTGGCTGCGCTGGCTGCCCACCGGCTACCAGACACAGATCAACGAGATGGTCCGGGACTTCGGCAAGCTCGGGATCGTCGAACGCCGCCCCGGCCCGCAGGACACCCCGGGGCTCCCGGAGACGATGCTGGTGGAGTCCGAAGTGACCTTCGCTCCTGAGGCGGCACCGCCCCGCGAACGCAATCTGATCACCCTGCACGTGCCGGAAGCCGCGGATCCGGAGGTGCGGGCCGACGCGATGGCCGCGGCCGCGGCGCTGGCCGAGCCCCCCGACGAGGAGGTCTCGACCGGCTTCATCACCAAGATCACGCGCCTCCGGGGCCACCGGTGACGGGCGGCTGCGACACGGTCGTGGCGGGCGCCGGGCCGGCCGGGTCGGTCGCGGCGCTGTGCCTGGCCCGCGCGGGCCGCCGCGTCCTGCTCCTCGACCCCCGGCCCGGTGACCGTCCGGCGGGGCCCGCCGGGGCGGCGGCCACCGATTCCCACGACCCGCCGCCGGATCTTCCGTACCAACGGCCGCGGGGGGCCGGCCCGTACCGGATCGGCGAGACCCTGCCGCCCGCCGCACGGCCCCTGCTGCGTGACCTCGGGCTGCTGGCCGGTCTCAGCGCCGACGGGCACTTGCCCTGCACCGGCACCGAAGCGGCGTGGGGCTCCGGTGAGCTCTACGGTCGCGGGAACGTCCTGGACCCGCACGGGCCCGGCTGGCATCTGGACCGCGTCCGGTTCGACGCATTCCTGCGCGGCGCGGCCGAGGACGCCGGAGCCCGGCCCCTGTGCGGCGTGGCGGTGCGCCGGACCGGGCAGCCCGGGGCATGGCGGCTGGTGGTCCGGAAGGGCGGGGAGGAGCGGGAGCTGCCCTGTGCGTGGGTGGTGGACGCCACCGGCCGACGCGCAGTGATCGCCCGGAAGGGCGCCGTACCGCTGCGGCAGGATCGGCTCGTCGCCGCGTACGCCGTGCTGCCCGGCCCCGCACCGGCCGACCACGACCTGCGCACGCTCGTCGAGGCGGTGCCGGACGGCTGGTGGTACACCGCGCGCGTGCCGGCCGGGCGGCTGGTCGCCCATCTCACCGACCTCGACCTCGCCGATCCCAGGCTGCGCACCGCCGCCGGGTTCCTGGAGCGGGCGGCCCGCACCCGGCACATAGGCACCCGGCTGGACGGCTACGCCGGGCGGCCGCCGGCTCTGCGATGGGCCCCGGCCCATGGGCAGCGGCTTGCCCCGCCGGCCGGGCCGGGCTGGGTGGCCGCCGGAGACGCCGCGCTCGCCTGCGACCCGCTCTCCTCCCAGGGGATCCTGACGGCCCTGCACACCGGCGTCCGCGCGGCGCGGGCCGTCGACCGCTGTCTGCGCGCCGGCGGTCGCGGCGTCGAGGACGCGCTCGCCGAGTACAGCGCGTTCGTCGACGGGATCGCGGCCCGCTACCTCACGCACCACGCCCGGGCCTACGCGGACGAACGCCGCTGGCCGTCGGCCCCGTTCTGGGCACGGCGCCACTCGATGGTCCTCGCGGGCAGCCTCTCAGGTGCCCTCACGCAGGGTTGAGGCACCGGGCACACCTCATGACCGGCGGCACCCTCGCCCCCATCGCCCGCCGCCTCGGCCGCCGGGGCGAGGGTGGCCGGTCAGCCACACGAGCCGAGTCCCGGCAGGTCATCCGGATATCCCCGCAGAGCAGAGTGCTGTTCCTCACCGCCTTCGGCCCGGATGACTACGCCTGCGCCGGGTCCTGGACCAGGCGATCATGGCCGATACCACGCAGAGCATGCTGGGCAGGGTGGCGAGGGTGCGGGCGAGTGTGACGGGTTCGGGGTCGGTGATCAGATCGCGTGCCACCGCTCTGGGCAATCGACAGCCGAAGCGCTCCGATACTCGGCCAGCAGAGGTGCTGCGGCTGCTCGGGGAGGTTTCTGTCGGCGAGTTCCGTCCCCCGACCGGTCCGCGGCTGATCGAATGACAGCACGAGGCTGCCGGTCGACGCATCGTCGTGACGCGCTGTGCACGCAGTAGTCTCGGCAGGGGCCTCGGCGATCAGCGCTCTTCGAGCCCCCTCCTCGGTCAGAGGCGGTTCGGCCCGCAGGGCAGATGCGCGCGAGGACATGGCCATGGCGGTGATGTGACGAAGCCTCATCGGCCGAGGCGAGGTTCCTCCCCTCCCTTATGGAAAACCTCTGTAGAAAGGCAGCCACACATGCCCGCTGAGGTTGGCGGATCGGCGCACCTGCCGCCGGAGGAGCGCGTCGGGGACCCGGGCCAGATGACGGTTGACATGGCGGGCGGGGGCACGGCCCTCGGGCTGCCTTCGTCTGCCGTCCGCAATCATGCACGGGTCACGCGCGGCCTGGGCTACGTACCCGAATCAAGACTGCCGCTCGGTCTCTTCGGGAGGATGTTCCGACAGCTTGATCCCTACATTCCGGATGACGAGTGCATCGACGCCATCGCACAGCGTATGCACGAGCCCTCGGACGACGCGCTGGACGGCAAGATCCCAGCCGGTTACACCTATCTGGGCCAGTTCATCGACCATGACGTCACGTTCGACCCGAGCTCCAACCTCCAGCGCCGCAACGATCCCGACGCACTGGTCAACTTCCGCACTCCGCGCTTCGATCTGGATTCGCTGTACGGTCGTGGGCCTGCAGATCAGCCTTACCTGTACGAAAAGTCGCGGGCCGCGGATCCGCACCTCTTCGTGATCGGGACGGCCAAGGGCGATGCCAGGACGGAGCCGGATCTGCCGCGGGACCCTCGTGGTGTCGCGCTCATCGGCGATCCTCGAAACGACGAGAACGTCTTCGTCAGTCAACTGCAACTCACGTTCATGCTGTTCCACAACAAGGTCTGCGACTGGCTGACCGCCGGCGGTGCAGCCGAGTACGAGCGGCACCGCAGAGCCGATGAAGGGCTCTTCGACTGCGCCCAGAGACTCGTGCGGTGGCACTACCAGTGGATCGTCGTCCACGACTTCCTCAAGCGGATCGTCGACGCCGCAACGTACAAGGACGTGCTGCGCCTCGAACCCCTCATTCCCCAGGGCGATCCGGTCGAGCAGGTCAGACTTCGCTTCTTCGCCTGGCAGCACCGGATCTTCATGCCGGTGGAGTTCGCCGTCGCGGCCTACCGCTTCGGCCATTCCATGGTGCGTCCCAGTTACACACTGAACTCCAGGGTCGGTCCGCTCCCCATTTTCACGCCTAAGTCGGTGCGCGACCGCTGCAATGAGCTAGGCCACTTCGGCGGGTTCCGTCGGCTGCCCGCCAACTGGCAGATCGACTGGGGGCGCTTCTTCGATCTGGGCGGCGACACGACACACCTCCAGCATGCCCGAAAGATCGACCGCCACCTGGCCCCGCCACTGCGGGACCTGCCTCCCGACCAAGCCGGAGGGGCGATGGCCGACCTCGCGCGGCGCAATCTCACCCGTGGTGCGCGTCTCGGACTGCCTTCGGGACAGCAGGTCGCGTTGGCCATCGGTATCGAACCGCTCGACGACGAGGATCTAGACCTTCCGGCCAAGGGTCCGGCGCCTTTGTGGTACTACGTCCTGCGCGAGGCCGAGTTGCACGACGGAGGCAGGACTCTGGGCACGGTCGGCTCGCGGATCGTTGCAGAGGTCTTCCTCGGCATGCTGTCGGCCGACCCGTCCTCGTACCTGTGCGCCGCTCCCGGTTGGAGGCCGGTACTCGACGCCGCCAGGGGAGGTGAGTTCACCATGGCCGACCTGATCCGTTTCACCGGCTTCGGTGTTCCGTCGCAGCCGTCCCTTCGCTGACGGCCGACAGTGAGCCGTGGGCTACGGTCCCTGCGAGTGCGCATCTCGCAGGTGGCCGTGACAACTGAGTTGCAGTCCCAGGTCGCTTCCCGGCGCCCAGGCGGTGGGCGTCAAGCGTCAGCGCCCGCTCGTACGATGACCCGGCCGCCGCCGATGAGGGCGGTGCAGTGCTGCCCAGCCCAACGGCAGACGTCCTCGGACCAGTCGGTGATCCGCCGGCCGTCGCGGGGGATGCCTTTCACAGCGGTGGCGTGGGAGCCCACCGCCTGGACGCCGAGACGTGCGGCGTGCGCGTACACGGCTCGAAGACGCTCGTCGCGTTGCTGCAGAGACAGTCTTCCGTGGCTGGTGAGCGCGTAGTTGTTCGTTGAGAGGCTTCGGCGCAACGACTCGTTGTCGATCAGGGCCGACGCCGCCGACGTGAAGCCGGCGACTCGTTGCGTCACCGGCCCGGTGTTCGAGACGAACAGAGCATTTTCGCCCGACGCGAACAGCTCACCGATGTGCTCCATACCCGGTCCGCTCGAGCAGACGATGGCCAGACCGGCGGCGGCTGCTTCGACGAGACCCATGCCGAAGCTCTCGAACGAGGTGGGCGAGAGGAAGACGTCGGCCCGGCGCAACTGCTCCAGATAGGCCGGCCGGGGGAGCAGCGGCATCCGCTCGGCTCCGGCGGCTGCCAGCCGGTCGGCAACACCGTCGGGGCAGTGCCCAACGAAGACCAGGCGCACCCTGGCACCATGGCGCGCACGCAGCCGGCCGAAGACCTCAGCCGCGACCTGGGCCCCTTTGTCCTGCGAGCTCCTGCCCATGTACAGCACGCTCACCGACCGTTCGACGGGCGTGCTCATGGGCAGGGCCGGAACGGCCGGGTACACCACGTCGCACTTGGCGCTGAGCTTCTCGATCGTCTCCGGCTGATGTCCGCGGCCGGCGAGGTGATCGAGAAACACCCCTCGCGCATAGTGGGTGCGGAAGAGAATGCGAGCGCAGCGTCCGTCGGCGTACCGGGCGGCCATCGCGGCCTCGCGACGGACCACCGCTCTGGGGTCGGGTACGAGCGGGGCACCTCGGGACGCCGCGCCCAGAGTGAAGAACAGACCTGCCTGAAGTGGCAGAAGCAGGCAGTCCGCGTCGACCACCCAGGGCAGGGCCGTTTCTACCGGCAACCGGGATGAGTGCACGACGTCGACGTCGGACGGCACGTCGTCGAAACGAACCCACTCCTCGACTGCCGGGTCGTGCAAGGGGGAGAACGACGGGGACGCGTGGTGGTGGTCGGGGCGAAAGCGCACCCTGTAGGGGCACTGGAGGTAGGTGGTGTCGGGTGGGGGGACCGCCAGCAGCGAACCGTGTACGCCGTCGTGCAGTTCGTGAGCCGGCCCGATCAGGATCTTCACGGCGTCGTGGCGACGGCCACGCCGAGGCGGTTGCGCATGTGACTGATGAGGTCGTGCAGCCCGCAGCAGTCACCGGTGTATCCGGGGTCGTGCCGGGAGGCGGTGTACCTCTCGTGCGGGCACCATCCGTTGCAAACGCCGAAGTCGGGGCAGTCGCGCATGGTGCGGAGCGCCTGCGTGTTCGACCTCCGCAGGGGTACCAGCGCAGGTCCGCCGCGGAATGAGGCGAACGAGTCGGACAAGACGTTGCCGACCGTGTATGCAGGGTCACCGACGAAGAGGTCGCAGTGTGCTACCTGCCCGTCGGGTTCCACCAGGTAATACCGGCCGAAGCAGTCACCTGCAAGTGTGCAGACACTGCTGTCCCGTCCCGACAGCCGCTTGAGCAGGCCGTCGAACTCCCTGACCCAGATGGACGGATCGCCATGGGCCAGCCATCGGTCGAAATAGGCTCGGAGGAACTGGTTCATCTCGCTCGGCGTCACATAGTGCGACGTCGGTGTGGCGGGCGGCGCGTCCGGCTGGTTCGTCGGCTTCGCGGCGAGCAGGCCGTAGTGGGTAATCCCCTCTTTCACGAAGAAGTCGAAGATCACGTCCGGTCCCAGCTCGAGTGCCCCCTTGTCGATGACCATGAGCACGCTGATGGGTACGTCATTCTCGCGCAGAGCGTCCAGTCCGCGCCGTACGTCGTCGAAGGAGGGCCGCCCCGAGGCATAGCGCCGGTAGCGGTCGTGCACGGCAGGCGGGCCGTCCAGACTCACACTGACCCTGAACTGGAAGTCCCTGAAGAACTGGGCCCATGCGTTGTCGATCCGCGTGCCGTTGGTCTGCAGGGTGTTGTGGATCTTCTGCCCGGGGCGGCGCAGACGGGACTGCAGGTACACCGCACGCTCATAGAACGAGCGGGGGAGCACCGTCGGCTCGCCGCCGTGCCACATGAACTCGACCGTGTCGTGAGTGGGATCGGCGAGAGCCCGAGTGGTCATGTGAGCCAGCACCGGAAAGCTCATCGTCTGGTTCGGCCCGCTGCGCCAGTCGTGGCAGTACGTGCAGCGCAAGTTGCACAACCGGGTCGCCTTGACGATGAGCCCGAGGTAGCGGCCCACTAGTTCTCCTCGCTGTCGGGCCGCTTCGCCAAACGGTCCAGCAACTGCGCTTCGGCCGGTTCCAGTAGTTCATCCGCAGGTCGCGCCGCCATCCGCTGCCACGGACCCATCGCGGTGTTGAGCACCGCGACAAGAATGGCGTGTTCGGTCGGGGACAGGCCGGAGGCGAACCGTTGCAGCGACACGCCGAAGCCGTCGCTCGTGGGCGCATCCGGCGGCGTGCGGTCGCCGATGTCGCTATGCATAGGGAGGCGTCCACCTCTCGGGGCGGATGTAGGTCCACTGCACGATCTCGTACTCCTCGACCGCGCCCCCGCCGATACGAGGGTTCGCCTTCTCCCAGCTCGGCTCGGTTCTTGCCCATGCGATGGGGCCACGGGCCGTCTGCCTCCACTGCTCCTTGACGGATTCGATGGTGGCCTGCGTCGCCTCGTCGAGGCTGGCGATCAGCTGTCGGCGGCGGACGTCCCCGGGCTGGAGATCGCGGCTGTACTGCAGCAGGACCTGTGCGAGCGACTGCTCGGCCGGGGAGAGGGAAGTACTCCATTCGGAGAGACGGTCCGTGAACGCCTTGATGTCTTCGCTCTCGACCGGAACATCCGCATTCTCCGAGCGGCTCGTCCGTTCGTACATTGCTTGCCTCCGGTGTGATGGAGTCTCGACCATGGACTATAACTCTCCGCATTCAAAGAGTCGCTCATAGTGTTCATGCTGTGTCCTGCTGTCGCAACCGGAGTGAGCGGCACGGCGCAGGACAACCCGGAGCGCGTACGTCCAGCGCGCACGGCAGCGATCCGCGGGCGTCCGCGACGCCTTGCCCACCCGGCAACCGGCACGTCCTCGACTTGATCCAGCCGCAGTTCCGGCACCAGGACCGCGGCAGCGTCTGTCAAGCGCGGAGCTGGTTTCGCACAACCTCGTGGGCGCGTCGGTGGCCGCGGTCCGCGTCGTGGAAGTTGCTGCCCTGTCGACCAGCACAGTCACCCGAACGGCACCAGGCGAGCCGGGGCAGGGGAGTCGGTGACGTGATCGAAGCAGAGGTGTCAGTCAGTCACAGCCCCTCACCGCCGCAGCGCCCTCGCCGGACGGGCCGGCCAGAGGCACCCCGGCATCGGACCTGGTGTGGGGAGCTGACGGGACCGGGTAACGTCTTGGCCATGTTCTTCCAGACGCCGATTCACGAGTGAGAGCGTGATGGGCCCCTGCTGATGTCCTTCGACGTAGCCGCGCCCGTCCCCCACCGATGAATCCGTAGATCACTCCACATCAATCCGGGAGAACCCGTGAGCAAGAACATCAACAACCCCGTGGGCATGGGCGGTGGCCAGCGCAAGAAGCTCTCCCGCGCCGAACGGCAGAACAACGGTCCGCACCGCAACCTCGACCGTCAGAGTGCCGCCGACCAGAAGGCGGAGCTGCTGCGCAAGATGCGCGAGAAGGCAGGCACAGCTGAGGACGCCGGGCAGAGTGGCGACGACACCGCCCACAGCTGACACACCGCCACCGCAGGGCGGGCACCGCAGGGGTCAGGGCCCGGACCGCGACACGTGGTCCGGGCCCTGCTGCCGTACCGGGCGCGGGCCTGCCCCGCTCCGCTGGAGAGAAGTTCCACTAGAGGTACACGGCCGGCGTCCACTTCAAGAGCGGCTGCATGGGCGCCCAGCACGCGATGGCCGGTGCGTGCCGGGTACGACCATGCGCTCGTCGGCGTGAACCGGACCACCTCGCACTCGACGGACTGGAAGTGGCCCTCCCCGCCCGGGGTCGAGGCGGTCGACCTCGCCTCGAGTCGGAGGGGGCACTGGGCGATCCGAGGCGGCCGTACAAGGTCAGAGGCGCGCGGGGTCAGCCCGGCGGCGGCGCACTGGTCGGGCTCGTGCCGGTACACCGCCCGCTTGCGCTCCGGCACGGATCGGCGCCGGCGAGCGGCGCCAGACTCCCCACCTGCTCCCAGAGATCGGGCGAGGCGAGGTTGATCACCACATCCGGTCGCTCGGCCAGGTTGCGCACCGTCTGGCTCTCGACGCCCAGGCCCAGACGACTTCATGCGTCTCCGTCCCCATCACGCCAGGGGACCTTTACCCTTGCGGCACCGGAAAGTCGGCGAGGGGGACGTCTCAATGATCGTCGGGGTGCACGGCATTCGCTGTCTTCGTTATCTGGCACGGGCGGGCAGCCCGGAGCTGGCTGCGCGGGCGCTGGCCGATGAGTGGGCGTCGGCGCTGGGCGCGTCGTACTCGTCGCAGGTTTTCGAGGCCGCCTACTACGCACACCTGCTGGACCTGGGGACCTCTCAGGGCGAGGACGATCCCGAACTGCTGAGCCGTCCCGGCCAGGAGATGCTGATGGACTGGGTGTCGGCCCTCGGCGCGCCCGCGGAGGTGACGATGGGGCGGACCACGCTGCCGGTGCGCCAGGCGGCCGAGTGGCTCGCCAGGCGTCACGGCGACATGGCCCGCCGCTTCGTGGTGCTGTTCTGCCGGGAAGCGGACACCTACGTCGCCGACCCCGGCTCGCCCCGTCGGCAGCAGGCGCGTGCCGAGCTGAACCGCGTGCTGGCACTGCACCGCCCGCGTGTCCTCCTCGCCCACTCCCTGGGGTCCGTGGTGGCTTACGAGGCGCTGTGGCACCAGCCGACCGAACTGGACCTCCTCATCACGCTCGGTTCGCCGCTCGGCCTGCCAGGGGCCGTCTACGACCGGCTGTCGCTGGGGGAGGGCAACGACGCACGCAAGGGAGAGCGTCCGCCGGGAGTCCGGCGCTGGGTCAATGTCGCCGACATCGGCGACATCGTGGCGATCCCCCGTGACCTGCCCACCCGCTTCCCCGGCATCGACGCCCACCACGAGGTCTCCCTCGGCCTGGTTGCCTCGCACAAGGCGACCCGCTATCTCGGTGTGCCCGAGGTGGCCGCCGAGGTCGCCGCCTGTGTCTGACAGCCGCGTACCGCGAAAGGTCGTGCGGCGCGAGCGGAGGTGCACCCCGCCGACGGGGACGCCCGCAGCGCCGGAAGGCCGGCCGGGTCAGCCGGAGCGCCGC
The DNA here is from genome assembly GCF_033794725.1 of Streptomyces sp. ID05-39B. Lineage (NCBI taxonomy): Bacteria > Bacillati > Actinomycetota > Actinomycetes > Kitasatosporales > Streptomycetaceae > Streptomyces > Streptomyces sp. ID05-39B. The sequence continues at coordinate 28,814 of NZ_JARGEF010000059.1, forward strand.
AGGACGATCACCTCCCACTCGCAGCCCAGAGCCAGTCGGTCGCCGTGCAGGAGGAGCGAGGGCACCGTCCCCGGTACGCCGATGTCGGTCCGCCGCACGCCCGACGCGAAGTCCCACAGCCGTACGCCGCAGTCGTCCGAGGCGGCGACGAGGGGCGCTCCACCGACGACCGTGCAGGCGACCGCGTTGACGCCGCCCGACACCGACAGCGGCTCACCGTACGGTCGCACCCGGCCGAGTCCGCTGCCGGGCTCCGGGCGGGAGAGGTCCCACAGCCGGACCCGGCCGTCCTGACCGCCCGTCACGGCGAGTGGTCTGCCGTCTATGAAGAGGCCGGCGAGGGCCGTAGCCCAGCCGCTGTGCGCGTCCACGGGTGGGCAGACCGGCAGCCCGGTGGTGAGGTCCCACAGCCGCAGGGTGCCGTCGTCACCGCAGGACAAAACCGTGGGGCCCGTGTCGAGTTCCATGCATGTCAGGGCGTTGACACCGCCCATGTGCCCGGCGAGCGGAAGTCCGCGTCGAAGTCCAGTGGCCACGTCCCAGCAGTGCAGGCGTCCGTCCGCACCGCCGGCCACGACCAGCGGCCGGCCGGCCAGCGCGGTCGCACTCACCGCGTGCACGGGGGCGGTGGCGGGGGTGAAGGCGTCACCGTACGGGGTGCCCCGTTCCGCGTCCCAACACCGCAGCAGTCCGTCCGGTCCGGCCGACACCACCAGCGGCCGCCCCTCGTGGAGAGCGACGGCCAGCGCGTGCACGCGCACCGGCCGGTCCTCCTCGGCCCGAGCGGCGCCGAGGAGAGGGCCGGTCCCCTCGGGTGGGGTGACACCTGCGGCCAGAGTGCGGGCATGGGGCGGCGGGTTCTCATACGGTGTGCCCGAGTCGAGGTCCCAGCGGTGCAGGAGTCCGTCCGCGCCCGCCGAGATCAGCATCTCGCGTCCCCCGACGACGGCCCGTGCGAGTGCGTTGACCCAGGACGTGTGTCCGACGGCGGGTGCTACGCGCTGCCGGCCCGTCGGTACGTGCCACACGCGCAACGCGGCGTCCATGCCCGCAGATACGACGACCGGAGGGAGCGACGGCGGATGGGCGAGAGCCGTGACCGCCCCCATGTGGCCCACGAACCGGCTGTGCTCGGAGCCGTCGCGGGGTTCCCACAGGCGGATCGTGCCGTCGCTACCGGCGCTGAGCACCCGTGAATCGCCGTCTTCGTCCTCCAGGCAGGCCAGCGCGTAGACCGGGCCGTCGTGGCGCGGGGCCGACTCCGTGCGCAGCACCCGGCCCGCGAAGTCCCAGGCACGCACCGCTCCGTCCTCGCCCCCGGTCACGACGTACCGTGTGCCGTCGACCACCGCGTACGCGAGGGCGTTCACACGGCCCGGGTGGTAGAAGGCTCCGTCGTCCCGGGAGTCACCGAGCAGCGAGCAGATGCGGACGGTGCCCTCCTCGTCGGCGACGACGACAGACGGGGCGTCGTCGCCCGGGACGCACACCAGGGCCGTGGTGCGGCCGAGGCCGGTGCGCAGTTCCTCTCGGGGCAGGTCGCCCGTGAGGTCCCAGAGCACCAGGCGTCCGGAGGAGTCCGCGGTCAGGGCCATGGACCGGTTGGCCAGGTCCACGGCGGTCACGGCCCTGACACCACCTTCTGCCCGACCGCGCAGGCCGGGTGCGGCCACGGGTGCGAGTGTCGGAAGGGAGCGCACGGTGAGCGAGCCGTCCGACCCGGCGACCACGACCACGGGCGCGTCGTCGATGCGGGTGCACGCCAGCGCCCTGACCTCCCCGAGACCCGGGTCCGCGGTGTGCAGGAGACGCCCGTTGTTCGCGTCCCACACCCTCAGCCGGCCGCTTCGTCCGCCGGTCACCACGATCGGGACGTCGACCAGCGCACCGGTCAGAGCGGTCGTCCGGTCCTCGGGGAGATGGAGCGTGAAGGCGTGTGCGGCGCTGATCCTGCTCCCGGTGGCCCACTGCGGACGCCACGGCATCGCCTCCCCGCAGCCCGGGCCGGGTGCGGCGAGGCGGTCGGCGAGGGTGTGCGCCTGGTGCCGGACCGCGTCCACTGCCAGAATGTGCCGTCGCTGTTCGTCGGAGGTGCGCCGGTGCACGTGTGCACTGGTGCGATAGACGGCGGAGGCGCCGCGGGCCGCCTCCGAGGTCGTCCGGCCCAGCTCCGGGTCGAGCCAGTCAGGGTCGGCGTGGACCAGGAACTGGGGTTCGGCGCACAGCTCGTCGAAGCGGCCCGCGTCGAAGGCGTGCTGTGCGAGATGGCGGCGCAGGTAGCCGTCGAGCCCGGCCCAGCGGGGCGGACCGCCGGGCACCGGGCCGCTCAGCGAGTCGATGAGGGCGTCGTACACGGCGTCCGCCACCCGACGGTCCTCGGCATCGGGCCGTTCGTCCCTTCCCCCGGCCGGCTCCACGGTGAGTCCGCGCAACTCGTCCGCGACGCTCTGGTGCAACAGCCGGTACAGCACGGTGCCGGTTCGGTCGGCTACGGTCCGCAGGAAGGCCCGCAGGTCGCTGAGCAGCCGGGCGACCTCGGAGGCGTCCACGGTGCCGGGCGGCGTCACGGGCGGCGCGGATCCGGCGGTGCCGGCCACCAGCGCGCCTTCCGCGGCCGTTCGGTCCTCCCCGGCCGCGCCATCCTCGTGCGTGATGAAGGCGCGGGCCACGGCGGCCACCAGGGAGACCGGCATGCCGTCCCCCTGCGCGAAGGCCAGGGCGGTGAGCACCGGTCTCAGCAGCCGGTGCGCGTGCCCGTGCGCGAAGCCCAGGTCGAGCAGGGCGGGCAGATCGCGGGGCACCTCGGCGCCGAGTTCCGCGGCCGAGACCGGGTCGCCCAGCCGGTGCCGGACGTCCTCCTGGGAGGCGTACGAGGCGTACAGGGCCGCCATCAGGTACGGGCCGGTGGTGGTCGCGCGCTCCGGGTCGGTCAGTGCGTCGGCGGTCGCCTCGGCGAAGGCGGACACGCCATCGAGGTCGTGCCGTTCGTCGGTGACGGCGTCCTGTTCCTGCGCACCGCCCTCCTCGCCGCCGGCCGTGCCGTTCAGAGGGTCCGCGCTTTCCTGCCCGTGTCCGGTGTGCGTGGCCTCGACGGGTGCGCCTGTCCCCACGCTGTCGTGGTGCGCCGCCGCTCCCGCTGCGCCCATCTCCCGGTCGAGGAGTTTCGTCACGTACCGGGCGAGGTCGGTGGCGAGGGTCTGCCGGCTGGTTGTGTCCAGGTCGATGAGAGAGCCGTCGGCGCGGGCCGTGGCGATGAGGTCCGAGCAGGGCTCCTCGTCGCGTGCCGCGAGCAGGAGACGGCACAGGGGCCTGCCGTCCGGGCGGGTCAGGGTGGTCAGCGGGATCAGCAGATCGTGGACGAGTGCGGCGGCGTCGCGGGCTTCGTCGAGCGCGTCGACCACCAGCACGGGCGGCGAGCCCGAGCTACGGCTGAGGACATCCATGAGGCGGCGGGGGTCGCCTTCGGGACCGTCCGGCCGGTCCGCCCAGCCGCCGGCATGTGCGCCCGCCTGCCGGGTCAGCGAATCGACGATCTCGGCCAGGGTGCGCTGCCGTGCGTGGACGGCCAGGGGAGGGGCGATCGCCGTACGGCTGAGCGCCGCCATCTCCGGTATGGACCCCGTCGTACTCCCCACGCCGGGATGCACCGCCCGCAACACGACTCCGAGCAGGGCCGACTTACCCGAGCCGGGACTTCCGGTGACGACTTGGAGCCGGGCGGCCGTGGGCCCCGCGTCCAGCCACTCGGCGAGGTGCAGGAGTTCCGCATGCCGACCGGTGAACAGGCCGTCGTCCTGCTCACCGGCGGTGCCGGGCCGCGCTGCGAACCCGGCGCCGCCCCGGGCGTGGCGGAGAAAGTGGTCGGGGTCGGCCACGTCGTCGCAGCGTACGTCGGCGGCGGCGGCGGGGCCGGGCTCGGGACGCGCCTGCGCCACGTCGGCCGGGCCGTGGGTGAAGCAGGGGTTCGGGAAGAACGGCAGATCGGGAGCGACGGTGTCGAGGACGTCGGCGGTGACCCGGTGGGCCATGCCGCCACGCTCCTCGACCAGTTCGCGGAGTCGGTCGCGAACCCGGTCGACGAACCAGTGGAAGCCGAGGTGGCGACGGCTGTGGTCGTACTGGATACGCCGTTCGGCCACGGCGTTCAGGACATCGGCGACGGCACGGGTGAACCGGCCTTCCACGGCCAGTTCCGACGGGCCCGAGGCCGCGATGACCCACGCCCGGTGGTGCCCGTCGGTCAGGCCGCTCAACTGGTGGTCGAACCGCGCCGCGGCGCCGGAGTGGCACAGGTCCAGCAGGAACAGCACCAGCGGTCGCCCGGGGAAGTCCTCCACTGCCGACAGCCAGTTCCGGACCGACGTCCACTCGGTGTGCACGCTGTCCGCGCCCAGGGTGTACAGACCGGTGGGCCGGACGACGCCGTGGCTGAGCACGTGGACGACACACACGTCCTCGGGTCCGGCGGTCGTGAGGGCCTGGCGAACGGCGACGCCGAGGCGGGCGGCGGACGGCTGCCATCCCGGGTGCGCCTCGGCCGGTCCGCTGTCCGAGGCATGCCCGTCGGGCGCCGGGGACCCGGCCCGGGACACGCCGGGCGGGAGAGTCTCTGCGGGGGCGGTGTCCGGGCCCGTGAGCCGCGTGCACCGGTAGCAGTAGGGCTCCTGCTCCAGCGCCTCGGCCAGGGCGGCCACCCGATCCGGCGCGAAGGTCAGCGGATCCGGCCCCTCGTCGTCCAGACCGTGCTCGGGACTGGGCGCGAACCATGACACACCGATGCTCAGGGCATGCCGTCTCACGGCGGGGGCGTCCACAGGATGTGGGCCGCTCAGCGGCCCCGGCACGGACGAGGGCTCGTCGGCGGCGGGCTCCACCGGCGCAGTGCTCGTCACGGCCCGCCCCGTCCCGTGTCGTCGCGGAGGCGTCCGGCGGGATCCGCTGCGCCAGGCTCCTCCTCCGCGCCGACCACGCCTGCGAGTTCGACGCCGAGCGGGTCGCCCGGGGCCCAGTGGGCGAGCGCCTCCTCGGCCAGGCTCCGTGCGGCGGCCAGGTCACCGCACGCGACGAGGAAGCGCACCTGGCCGCCCACGGCCGCTCGTACGGAGGGGTCACGGTCCGTCAGGGCCCCGATGGACGCGAGATGGCAGGTGAGGGCGGCCCTGTCACGTCGCCGACCCGCGTCCGCCCCGCCCGCGAGGCCGATGCCCGAGGCGGAGGCGAGGGCGGATACACAGCTGACCAGAGCGGCGCGCGCGAGCCGTCGGGCCGCGTCCGCGCGGTAGGTGTCCATGTGGCGACGGCGTGCGCGCCGTACGGTGGGGCGGACGGAGAGCAGGGCGTCGTCCGGCGACGGCTGCACCAGAGCGGACCGGGTGAGAGCCCCGATGGCTGCCTCGGTCGTCTCCATGTCGCCGGGCAGGACGTGCCGCAGCAGCGCCAGCGGCACCGGTCCGGGACCGAGCACGGCGAGCAGGTCCAGCAGCGGCGCCGCCTCCGGATGCCGCAGGTCGACCCGCTCCAGGACCAGGTCGCACACTGCCGGCAGAGGGTCGGCCAGTGGCTCGGCGGGTGGTGCGCCGGGGGTGGGGTCGGCGCCGAGCGCGGCCAGCAGCGCGGCTCCGGTCTCCTCGGTGGCGCCGCCGTCGGAGAGGAGGCCGGCGGCCATGGTGAGCGCGAGCGGCAGGTGGTGGAGCCGCGCCGCGATGCGCAGGGCCACGGGCGGGGACAGTTGCGGCACGAGGCCGCGCAACAGACCCATGGACGCCGCGGGCTTGAGCGGGGGCAGGTGATGGACGGCGAAAGGCTCCGGCCACGCGTCGACGGTGGACGTGATCAGGAGGGTTCCCGGTAGGCTCGGGAGCGCCGGGGGAACGTCCTGCGGCCGGGCGCCGTCCATGACGAGCAGCCAGGTCGCGGGCCGCCCCGCCGCGTGCGCCCGATTGACCGCCTCCTCCAGATCCACCGGTGCGCGAAACGAGGGCGTGCCGCCGGCGGCCGTCCACCGGACATGTCCGTAGGAGGCCCCGTGTTCGGCGACGTAACGGGCGGCGACCGCGGTGGTGCCGCTGCCTTCGCGGGCGACGAGCACGATGCGGGCCGTCCCGGTACCTTCGCCGGTGACGCCGAGGACCGGCTGCGCGGCCCGGCTCAGCTCGGCGAGGACGGCGTCGCGGTCCAGAAGGGGCGCCGCTACGGGCATGGCGTCGGTGGCGTCGTGAGGTCCGGGCCCACCGCCCGCCAAAGTGCCGTGGATGCCCGCCTCGGGCGCCGCCCGCCGGTCGAGGCGCTGGGCGAGTGCCTCGTACCGGTTGCTCAGATGGCGGAGCACCTGGGCCGTCACCGTGGCGAAGTGCTGCTCGGAACGGGCGACGACGACGGCCTCGTCCTCTTCGGCGACCAGCGCGGTGAAGGTCACCGGCGACTGTCCCGAGGAGAGCTCGCCAAGGACGTGGTCCGCGACGAGGGTGAGGGTTTGTAAGGCCTCCGTGCGGCGGATCTCGCTCAGCAGCAGCTCGCGGATGCCTGGCCGGAAGTCGAACAGCACGCCGCGGACGGTGTCACGATCCTGCCGCGGGACATCGGACGGGCCGGCCCACGGCACGCGGGTGACAAGTCCCGTGAACAGCACCTCGGTCAACACGGAGGGGCGGCTGTCCTGGCACACCGCCTGCTGGACGAGCCGCATCACGGGCAGGCTCAGGGGGACCACCGCGAGATGACGTGCCAGGCGCAGCGCCGCCGGGCTGAGGTGGGCCTTGGTGCGTTCAAGCCGCTTTTGTGCCGGGAGTCTCTCGTCGGCGGGGTCCTCCTGGCGCAGCCGGGCGGTGTCCGCGGCCGGTGTGGCCGGCCGTTCGGGCACGATCGTCACCATCGTGTCCCAGGTGGGCGATTCGCCGCTGACCAGGGAAGCCCACGGGCCGAGCCAGAGTGGGGTCATCTCCAGCACGGGGACGGCCATGCCGTGGGCAGGATCTCCCTGCCCGAACAGCGGTGTATGCGTCTGCAGGATGTTGGGTGCGCCCGGCGCGGGCGCGTGCAGGCGTACGGCCCGCAGGTCGAGGGCGCTGCGTTCCCACATCCCTCGGGGCAGGGACTGGACGAGCGCCACCGGACCGGTCCGGCCCCAGGTGCGCAGGAGCCGCAGCAGGGTGCCGTCCGACCAGGCGGGGCTGATGCAGTCGGACACCACGAGCACGACGCGCCGGCCCGTGGGGTCGATGATCTCCATGGGACTGCGGTCGCGACCTGGTCCCGCGGGGGACCGCAGGACGACCCCGCGGGTGGCGACCTCTTCCGTGGGCAGGGTCCAGTGCTGCACGGAGCGGAACGCCCCCACGCTGACGAGCACGGAGAGGAACTCCTGCACGGTCTCCCGCCAGACGGCCATGGAGGTGCTGTCGTCCACCACGAGCGCCAGGTCGAGCCAACGGCTCGGCGCCGGGCTCAGGACGGGCAGCCACAGAGCGGTGTCGGCGATGTGCTGCACCGTGGCCTCCTCGTCCAGTTCGGTCCGGTCCGGGGACGGGGCCCGGCGGGTCAGTGGGCGCAGCGACCGTACGAGCCGGTGCGGGTTCGGCAGTGCACGGGGGGCCGGTAGCCGTAGCGGCGATGCCGTACCCGTGCCGTCGGCGCGGTCACCGACACCCGGAAGGTACAGGTCGAGCTGCGGTTGCGGGGGTCCGTCGGGAGGCCGGCCGGACGGCCGGGGCCCACCCGGTTCGGGAGCGAAGTCCTCGGGCCGGGGCGGCGGTCGGTGCGCGGGATCGCCGTTGTCGAGCACGCCGGAGCCGCCGCCGGACGGCCCTGCCGGGGGTGGCAGACGCGCGGCGAGCCAGAGGGCGTCCGCGAGGTCCTCGGCCTCGATCGGGTGACCGTCCAGTGCCCGCAGCAGGTGCTCCAGGGGCAGCATCAGTCACCCGGCCCCAACGGTCTCAAAGAGCGTTTTGTCCTGGCCAGGGCGTTTGATAACTGGCGCGATGTTGCCGCTTTGGTCGGCCCGTGCCGGCGTGTGAGGATCCGCCCGTGGAGTGTG